>CAYWUR010000300.1:0-2415 GCA_964460745.1 uncultured Desulfobulbia bacterium
CTGTTCGTGTTGCCAAGCCGATTATAAGATATTCCGTGTTCATTATAAACCATAATTGATGGACTCGTAACAAATCATGGGATGGCTAAGTAAGAATTACTTGTTTAGCAGGCCCTTCAGAAAGTTTTTTGCCGGTGATTCTTTTTGGGCGTCCTTTCCTTTTTTGTTGTTTTCAGCCTTTCGGCCGGACAAAATGCCGCCGAGTTTTTCCATTGCTTTTCCTTTAATGGTCGTCTTTAGTTGCTCTTTTACGCTGGCGGTATCCAAGGCCGGCCGGGGATTGTCCAAGGTGCCGGCAAGTTTGAGCCGCAGAACGGTTTCCCCCTGCTCGTCAGTCAGATATTTGGTGAATGTCGCCCGACTTTTGAGCTTCCGGCTGAGTTGGGGCGACAGTCGCAAGGTCAGCGGAAGATCCAGTTTGCCGCCCAGGCCAACGGTGCCGTCGGTCTGAACTTTGACGGCCTGGCTGTTTATTTTACCGGCCAAGGCTGCTTTGCCATGCCTTATGCCAACGGTGCCGGTAATGTCTTCATAAGTCAAAGCGCGCAGCTCCGGTAGATTAAGCAGGTTGGCTATCGCGCTGCTGACTGCCGTTTTGCGGATTTGGCCGTTACGAAGAGCAAAGGCGCCTTCAGCCGTCAGTGTTTGCTTGATTTTTTGCCATTCAGTTCCAGCCCCGGTAAAGGTGAAGGATGTTTCCAGGACGCCGCTGATAATGTCGGCGGCTTGTCTGGTAAACACCGGCATTAAACGGCCTGCCTCAATCGATTGGGCTTTAATGCTTCCCTGGTAGGCCGGCCCGGCATTGTTGAGATTCACCTCGGCTGCGCCGTTAATTTGGCCGCCGGTTGTGTCGGCTGTCATATCTTTAATGGTAAAGATACCCTTGTCAAGCGTGTAATTGAGTAAGAAATTCCGGACATCAACGGCCTTATAGTTCGCTTTGTCAATCTTCACCAGCCCGTGGGCGGCAAGACCGGCGGGCAGCATGGCGCCGATCGGTTCCGCCGGTGCGCCGTCTTTGGCTTCGTTGCCCGGCGCTTTTTGTCGGGGGGGCGCCTTGGGCAAGCCGGCGATCATATCAAGAAGGTAATCTATATTCAGGGCCTTACTCGTAATATCAAGAGCGATATCCGGGCCGGCTGTAAAGTTGCCGATTGTTCCGCCGAGGTGAATTCTTTCTTTGTCCAGTTTGACATCTGCTGTGAGAGTCGCCTGTTTTTGATCGAAGTCGCTTTTACCTTCAATATGGGATTTCATCTTCCCGTAAACCGTATCGCCGGTGAAATCGAGTGTTCCTCTGTAAAGAAACGCGGTAAGATCACGGCCTGAATCAATTGCCAACAGCAGGTTTGTATTGATGTCGGCGTCCGGCAGCTCGGCCAGGTCGTCTTTTATCGTAAGATGGGCGTTGTTGATGCGTATTCGTTTCACGGTGAGGGCCAGGGGAGGCGGTGTGGCGGTTTTTTCTGTTGCATTTGCCGGCGGAGTAGCCGTTTTTTTTGATAAGACAGCCAGGCTTGCAAAATTGAATTTGCCCTCGGCATCGCGATGGATTCGGATGGTTGGCTTATCGAGGCGTATTTCGTTTATCAGCAGCTTTTTTTTGAGAAGGGGCAGGAGATCGTAATTGAGGACAAAGGCTTTGGTAGTGACAAAATCTGCAATGCCATCCATTTCCTTAATGGAAAAGTCCTTGATGCTTATGCCGCTGAACAGGCCTGCATTAATGCTGCCGATATCAACTTTGCGGTTCAGGGCTTTTTCCGCCTCGGGAATTACCAATGCCTTTATTCTGGCCTCGGTGAGATAAAAATGGACAAAAGCGGCCATGCCGACAATAGAGGCAACAACAATAATGATAATAACAGCGATTATCTTGCCAAATTTAATCATGGTAGTTCCCTCCTTTTTAGTTACCTTCGTGTTTATGCCCTTCAGTGTGCATCAGACCAGCTGCTGCTGCGTTTCGGCAGTAATCGGCCACTATCTTGTCGTGATCGAAAACCAGGGCCGGCAGGCTTTCCTTCGCGAAAATCCGGGCTTGACCGGCATCGTCGCCTGCCTCGGGAAGGCCGACGGCAGAGGCAATAAAGACAGTGGTTATGGTGTGATGCCGCAGATCACGGCGGGGATCTGAATAGGAATGGAGCTGACGGATCAATTGCACGGCGAGGCCAGTTTCTTCGCGGGCTTCTCGAATCGCCGCCTGCTCAAGCGATTCACCGTAATCGACGAAACCACCCGGCAAGGCCCATCCCAGCGGTTCGTTTTTTCTTTTGATCAAAACGATACCGCCCTCGACTTCTATTATGATGTCAACGGTTGGTAGCGGGTTTTTATAGCAGCTGATTCGGACGCCGCAATTGGGACATTTCATGGAATATCCTTAATCAAAACATAGTTCTCTGATAT
>CAYWUR010000301.1:0-2392 GCA_964460745.1 uncultured Desulfobulbia bacterium
CGGTTATCTGTTGAAAAAAAACCGACGGGGCAGTTCTTACCGGATCACCATCGTTTTCTTCCTGCTCTGTGTTTCGATCCTCCTGATAACCCGTGGCGAGGTCGAGGCGCTGGCCGGGGTCTATACCATTTCCTTTCTTCTGGTCATGGGACTTTTCGGAGTTGGCAACATCCTTCTGAAAGTGAAAAGGGAGAGGCTGCCCCGCCCTGAACAGGCGACCTGGATCGCGGTGTTGACGGCAATCGTCGCGGTTCTTCTCGCCCTTTGGGGCAATCTCGTCAAGGAACCAGCTCCCGGAGAGCCGTCAAATCTCTTGATTTTCATGGAATATTTTATTCCAGCCATAATCTTTGTCGCGGTTATGCTGAACCGGATCGCCCTGTTGGATATCCTGATGAGTTTTATCGAATACCTGTTTGTACCGATTTTAAAATTTGTTACCAAGACCAACGAGGGCATACGAACAACCATTGACCGAATCCAGGCCCAGGAGTTTGTTTTTTTCACCAGGGGCGATAATCTGGCCAATCTCAACAAGGTCCTTCTCTACATTAAGCATAATGAGCATACCCGGAAGATCAAAATTGTCGTCGTCACCCGTAATGGGGATAAGGAAATAGTGGAAAAACTTGATAAGGATATAGAATTCCTTGATCGGGAATACTTGGAGATCGATATAGAATTTGTAAAGGTAAAAGGGGATTTCGGCCCGGAACTCATACAAAAACTCTCAAAAAAGTGGCGGATCCCTATAAATTTCATGTTCATCGGTTCGCCCGGCGATCATTTCCCCTACCGGGTTGAGGAATTGGGTGGGGTCAGGCTGATCATCTAGGAGATTTGTAAATAAGTTGTACAGGGCAGTGGTCCGACCCCATTACATCGTTTAAAATCGCGACGCCCTTTACCCGCTTTTTGCTTTTGGCATCAACGCAAAAACAGTCTATCCGCCAGCCGATATTTTTGGCCCGTGCATTGAACCGGTAGCTCCACCAGCTGTATTGCCCTGGTTCTTTGTTGAACATCCGAAAGGTATCCACATAGCCGGCATCGATAAATGTATCCATCCAGGCCCGTTCTTCCGGGGTAAAGCCGGCGTTTTTTTCATTCTGCTTCGGGTTGGCCAGGTCTATTTCCTCGTGAGCCACATTGAAATCACCGCAAATTACCACGGATTTTTTTTTGGCCAGGCGGCCCACAAAGACGAGCAAGTCATTATTAAAGCGAAGTTTATAGTCCAGCCGTGCAAGGCCATGTTGTGCGTTGGGGAAATAAACATTAATAAAGTAGAAATCTTTATATTCCAGGGTGATAACCCTGCCTTCCCGGTCATGCTCGTCAATTCCTAAACCGTACAACACGTTAGTAGGTTCATCTTTGGCATAAATGCCGACACCGGAATATCCTTTTTTTTGGGCGGAATACCAATAGGAGGTATAACCATCGACATTTTTAAGCGCATCGGATAGTTGCTCCGGCATTGCCTTGGTTTCCTGAATTGCCAAAATATCAGGGTCGATTTCACGCAAGGTTTCGGTAAAACCTTTTTTCTCAATTGCCCGTATCCCGTTGACATTCCAAGACAAAAACTTAAGAATTCCCTTTGCCCTTATTTTTATGGCGGCCTTTTTCTTTTCAGCCGGGGGCACCCGCGGTATCACATTGATTTGCGGACAATATTCTTGAATAACACAGATATCGCAATGGGGTCGCACCGGCTTGCAGGTTCCCTGGCCAAAGGCAACCAGAATGGAATTGAAGGTAATCCAGTATTTTCGAGGAAATTTCCGGCGGAGAGCCATCTCGGTTTCAAGTGGCGTTTTCGTCTTCACATAGCCCCAGATGTTCATTATTCTGTGGACATGGGTATCCACGCAAACAGCCGGTTTATGAAAGGCCACCGCTACCACCAGATTGGCGGTTTTGCGACCAACGCCCGGCAGTTTGACCAGAGAGTCTACATCATCGGGGACCTGACCGCCGAAATGCGCGTCAAGCGCCGCCGGCAGCTTTGTCAAAAACGCCGCCTTATTTTTATAAAATCCAACCGGATAGATGAGCCTGGCGATCCGGTCAACCGATAGCCGAGAAAGGCTGCGAGGGTCAGGGGCTTTTTTGAACAGTCTGGCCGCCGCCTTAGCCGTTGTTTCATCTTTGGTGCGCGCCGAAAGAATAGTTGCGACCAGCACCTTAAAAGGATCTTTTGTCTGCACCGCTATGAGGTCGACAATGGGGACGCGGTACGAACGGACTTCTTTTTCCAGAACAGGCAGAATATGGTCTATGTCGATAGCCATTTTGATACACTCGTAATATCTAACGGGATGGCTAAGTAAGAACTCAACTTTCTGAGTTGCTTAACGGTTTGATTTTGCGTTGTTTATCGACATGG
>CAYWUR010000302.1:0-2341 GCA_964460745.1 uncultured Desulfobulbia bacterium
ATGTTTCACGGCAGGCGGTACTACAAAAATGATACAGCCGATTGCCGTCACGCAATTCTATCGCCTGTTTTTGGGGAACATAGATGTGGCAGACAGGGTCCTCCACCAAAACATCCTGCACGGAATCCCGATCGCCGGCCACGGGCCGAGGGGACGGCCGGTCATTATGCGACGACGGACGACCATGCCTGCTGCCGGCCGTAAGCAAGCGGTAGAGAATATAAAGCAATATTCCCAGAATAATAATGCGGCTTGGGCTCAAAAAAGCACTCCCTTTTTTCTCCGCCACACCCCTTTTTTAATCATCTGTTCCGCGGTCATGGACGGCTTTAGCGTTGACATAAGGCGATCAAGCATCTGCACGGCTGTAAAGCCCGACACCGGATGACGACAATCAGACGCTATCTCGGCCAACGGCATCAACACGAACAAGCGATTTTCCACCTCGGGATGCGGCAGCTTGAGACGAGGTGAAGAAATAACGAAGTCCTCATAATAAATTATGTCCAGATCAATCGGCCGGTCTCGATATTCGGACTGTTCCCGACGGCGCACCCGGCCGAGACCGGCTTCAATCTTCAAGAGGGCCGTTAACAGAAGATCCGGCGTCAGGTCGGTATTAATCATGCCGACCGCATTGGTAAACCAGTGCGGACTGCTAAAGCCCACCGGCCTGGTAGAATAAGGGCTGGAAAGACGCAAAAGCCGGACTGTCGGCATTCCCGCCTCATCCTTAATATTGCCGAGTCGCCCCCAGGCATCGAGCAGATTACGCCGACCAGGCCCCAAATTTGAACCTAATCCGATAAAAGCGACTGCCATCTGAAGCCGTATCCGTTTGCCCCGTCCCGCGGGGCAATGTTAAAAAGAGCGGTACTAATACCCCTGTTCCGTCATCCGAGCAACGGCCTCCCGCAGTCTCTCCCTGGAAACGGTCAGGGCCATCCGGACGTATCCTTCCCCGGCGTCGCCGAAGCCATTGCCGGGAGTGGCGACAATACCGCATTTCTCAAGAAGACGGGCGGCAAAAGATGCCGACGTATAACCAGCCGGCGCCTCAAACCAGACATAAAAAGTAGCCCGCGGCACAGCGGCTTTTAAACCCAGTTTACCAAGGCCGGCCAGCAGCACATCGCGCCTTGCCGTATACTGCGCGCGCATATCGGCGACACACTGTTGATCGCCCTCCAACGCCTCGATGCCGGCCACCTGAATAGCCTCGAATATACCGGAATCCACATTACTCTTAATCTGTCCCAAACCGCCGATAATTTCGGCATTACCAGCGGCAAAGCCGATTCGCCAGCCGGTCATGTTGTATGTTTTAGAAAGGGAATGAAATTCGATCCCCACCTCGGAGGCGCCGGGTGTTTCCAGAAAGCTGGGCGGCCGGTAGCCGTCAAAGGACATCTCCGAATAGGCAAAATCATGGCAGACCATGATGTTATACTTATCGGCAAAATCAACGACCGCTTCAAAAAATTCCCGCGTGGCGATGGCGGCGGTAGGGTTGTTGGGATAATTCAAAAACATCATTTTGGCCCGATTCCGCACGTCGCCGCGGATTGCGCTTAAATCCGGCAAAAAATTGTTCTCTTTCAGTAAGGGCATCTCATAAGGGATACCGCCGGCGAACAATGTTGAGATTGCGTAAACCGGATAAGCGGGACTCGGCACCAGCACCACGTCACCGGGGTTGATGAAGGCCAGGGGGATGTGGGCAATTCCCTCCTTGGAGCCGATAAGGGAGACAACTTCCTTAAGCGGATCAAGTCTGACATCGGCGCGTTTGTCGTACCAGCGGCTGACGGCCTCCCGGAAATCATTCATGCCCGTGTAGCTTGGATAACGATGATAGCGGGGATTGCGGACGGCGGCCGCCAACTTGTCAATAATATGCGCCGGGGTCGGCATATCCGGGTCGCCGACGCCGAGATCAATGACATCAACGCCGCGCGCGGCGGCATCCGCCTTTTTTCTGTCCAACTCCGCGAAAAGATAAGGCGGCAGTTGTTTCAACCGTTCAGCTTTTTCAATTTTAATCATAGTAAAACTACCCTGTGTCCTTGTTTTTTATCTAAGTTCGCGAGCGGTTGACAGCGGTGCGGGAGATTATCCCGCCTATAGGTCGTTCAGCCCCAGCACGTCAAACATGCTGTACAAACCATTAGGCCGGCCGGCAACCCAGGCGGCCGCCAACGCCGCGCCTTTGGCAAAATTGTCCCGGCTGTGAGCCCGATGCGTAATCTCCAGCCTCTCGCCGGCGCCGGCAAAATAAACGGTATGTTCGCCTACGATGTCACCGGCCCTGATGGTCTGGATACCGATTTCTTCATCAGAT
>CAYWUR010000303.1:0-2326 GCA_964460745.1 uncultured Desulfobulbia bacterium
AGACGGCCGATGGATAAAGACGGATTTCAGCACTTGGGAAACGGACCTGGATAGCCTGAAATTTCCTGACAGGTCCCTGATGAACAATGCGCTTTATATCAGGCCGGATACCGGGGAGCCGATGGCAACCATTGCCACCTCAAGGGGTTGTCCGGCAAGCTGCATCTATTGCCTGACCCCGAGGATTTCAGGCAAGAAATTAAGGCTCAGAAGTCCCGAAAATATTTTCGCGGAACTCCGGGAATGCTATAACAAGCATGGCATCCGTAATTTTTTCTTCAAATCAGACACCTTCACCATGGACAGGAGGTGGGTGAAGGCCCTGTGCGATTATATCGTTGGCTCGGAACTGCATGGCAAAATTGCCTGGGTTGCCAATTCAAGAGTCAACCCGATCGAGCAGGAAACGCTGCATTATATGAAAAAGGCGGGCTGCTGGCTGGTCGCTTTCGGCTTTGAGTCCGGTAGCGAAGAATCACTCAAGAAAATGAAGAAAGGCGCCACGGTAAAGGATAACCTGCGGGCCTGCGCATACGCTAAAAAGGCCGGATTGAAAGTGCTGGGTTTCTTTTTAATTGGCCTGCCATGGGAAGATACACCGCATTTACAGGCAACAAGGAGGCTCATGTTTGAGATGAGTCCGGACTTTGTTGAACTGCACCTGGCGGTGCCCTATGAAGGAACCGCGCTGTATGAAATGGTGATCGCCGAAGGATTGTCACCGCCTGAGAAGATAGATATATGTCAGGGACATTTTTCCGCCACGGTCGGGACGAAATATCTGACCGCGGAAGAACTCCTCAGGTTCAAGCGGAGAACCCTGCTGGCGTTTTATCTGCGGCCATCCTTTATTGTGAAAAAAGTCGCCGAAGCACTGCTTGTTAATCCACGCATCTTGGTGAAATATGCCCTCTATGGCATCAGGGTCGTACGGGTGAACTTGTTTTTGCCCATCATGAGGGCCACCCGGGATCATTTACCCGGTAGCAGAGCTTCAGGCTAAATCACCGCCGGTTTATTAAAGCGTTAATGTGGTTTACCTCCCCGTACGCTGTTCGATAACGGCGATCCACAAGTGAGGTCGAAGCACTTGCTCTCATTTCGCATATAAGAATCAGAGGTAGAATATGAAACACGGCTTATTTAACAGGTGCAAGTACATTGCGGCGGAAAGCATCAAGAAGAATCCATACAGTTGGGCGCTTGTCTGGAATGTTTTGCCTTACATTGGATTCCTTCTGCCCCATGACAAAAGCTATTTCGGATTCAGGCACCTCGCAACGGCGCCGGCCGGATTGTTCCTCGACGTGGGCGGAAACAATGGCATGACCGCGGCAGGCTTTCGGAAGATCAACCATACCTACGACATCCTTTCCATCGAGCCGAACCCCTGTCATGAACCTGCCCTTACGCCGGCTGAAGAAAAGGCTCACGCGGTTTGACTACCGGATGCTGGCGGCCGGTGACGAGCGCTTCGAGCTTGTCCTCTACACCCCGATCTATAAGAAAATTCCGCTCCATGCGCACACCTCGACCAGCCTTGACTACATAAAAGTTGTTTTGAAACGGGATTATTCCCGAAGAACGCTTGCCGCCATTACCTACGACAAGCAGACCGTTCCGGTCATCCCGCTTGACGAACTCAATCTTAATCCCGATATCGTAAAAATTGATGCGGAAGGCTACGACATGCACGTCCTGCAAGGCCTTCGTCAAACAATAAGCCGCTGCCGACCCTCTTTTCTGGTTGAATATACCCCGGAACTGATGGGAGAATTCGACGGCTTCTTTGGCGAACGCCATTATGCCCTTTTTGTCTATGACCATGAACGGGATATTTTCTCTTCATTCGATAAGACTCGAGAGGTCCAGACTTGGGAAACCGGCGGTCTCCAAGTCAATATCTTTTGCATCCCGGAAGAAAAGGCCAGCAAGCTTCCCTGTTGATTAAATGCCGCGCAAAGGCGCGAACCAGACCTTGGCATGAAACGGAAGGTGGGGTAAATTGCTTGATTATAGGGCTTGCTTACAATTCTGACGGAGGTGTTCGATGGCCAGAGCGCTGCTGATCAATCCTTCCTATTTCCGCACCTACGGCTCCAATGAAGGGGGCATCGCCTTTCCTGTCTATCCGATACTGAGCCTGGCCGCCCTGGCGGGGGCCATCAAACAACGGGGACACACCGTTCGTATCGTGGATTTATCCTATCGAAGGTATGATCCTGAACTGATTCGAGGCATCGTTCGCGAAGAGATGCCTGATGTTGTAGGTATCACGGCGACGACGCCGCTGGCCAATCAGATGCGGGATATTTCCTTTCTGGTG
>CAYWUR010000304.1:0-2321 GCA_964460745.1 uncultured Desulfobulbia bacterium
CCTGTACGTGAGGAGGGCGAAACGGATGAAGATGGGGTGCAGCTGAATAGTTACGCGACTTTTTACTATTACGTGTGCCTCACCTTGACTTTTCCTGTACAATAGGATTAAATTTGCCTCTTTTGCGACACATTGCAGTCATAAACTATTCATTATATATCATCATGGTGTAATTATGAAAGTCTTTTTGTCGGTGAGCGGTGACAAAAAGTCTTGACAATTCGCCGCAGCCCGCCGTGGCAGCGCAAGACGGTGTTTGTCCAAACTTAAAAACAATTAACTAAGGACAAGATAGATTGAACATTAAGGCATTAAAAGGGTTCAAGGATATACTGCCTGACGAGGTACACCTCTGGCAACGGATCGAGACTGTAGCCCGTGACGTCTTCCGACGGTTCGGCTTTGCCGAAATAAAAATGCCCATTCTCGAAAAGACCGAACTTTTTGCCCGTTCTATCGGCGCGGCAACCGACATCGTGGAAAAGGAGATGTACACCTTTCCCGATAAAAACGGCGAGTCTATTACCATGCGGCCGGAAGGTACAGCCTCTCTGCTCAGGGCGTTTATCGAACATGGCATGCATGTCCGCCGGCCGGTACAGCGCCTTTACACCATGGGGCCCATGTTTCGCCATGAACGACCACAGAAGGGACGGCTTCGTCAATTCCATCAAATAAGCGCCGAGTTGCTGGGTTCCAACCATCCCCTTGTCGATGCGGAAATCATGGCTATGGCCTGGCTTCTTCTCGTGGAACTCGGCATCTCCGTCAGCCTGCAGATCAATTCCCTGGGTTGCCCGGCCTGCCGGCCTTTATTCAAAGAGACCCTGGTTGATTTTCTACAGGGCATCAGCGCTCACCTTTGTCCTGACTGCGAACGACGCCGTCATACCAATCCTCTCCGGGTGCTTGATTGCAAGAGCAGTCAATGTCGGGATTATTATAAAAACGCGCCGTCGGTCCTCGACCATCTTTGCGTGGAGTGTGAGAAGCATTTTCTGGCGGTTAAGGAAGGGCTTAAGATTCTTGCCGTGCCATACACGGTGAATTCTTTCATGGTGCGGGGACTTGACTACTATACCCGTTCAACCTTTGAGCTGATTACCGGTGATTTGGGCGCCCAAAGTGCTGTGGGTGCAGGCGGCCGTTACGACGGCTTGGTCGCTCAGCTTGGCGGGCCGGCTGTCCCTGGAATCGGTTTCGCCGTGGGCGTGGAGCGTCTGGTTCTGTTGCTGAAACAAGGGTGCGACACCGGCGAGCAACGGCAGACCGATCTTTTTGTGGCTGCCTTGGGTGCAAAGGCCACGGTAAAAAGTTTTGCGCTGGTCCACGCCTTGCGCGCCGGCCAGGGGGCCGCCGGTAGAGGATTGTCGGTCGCCATGGATCATGAAGGGCGTAGCCTGAAGAGCCAGATGAAACAGGCCGGCCGCCTGAACGCCCGGTACACTCTCATCATTGGTGAGGACGAGTTGGAAAACAGAGAAGGAATTTTGAAGGATATGACAACCGGTGAGCAGGAACAGATTGTCCTCCCCCGGTCGGACAGTGCGCTTGATGAGTGGCGCATTCTTATCGCCGAAAAAATCAGTGGGGCGACAGGGGTGAGCGATTACGACGAAATCTGAACCGAGGAGAATTATTTATGGAATCCATGGGGGGGTTTAAAAGAAGCCATTCCTGTAACGATCTTGCGGCAGAGAATATCGGCGAAGAAGTAATATTAATGGGCTGGGTGTTACGGCGCCGGGATCACGGTGGTGTTATCTTTATAGATCTGCGGGATCGGTGGGGGATTACCCAGGTGGTTTTTAATCCCGAGGTTAACGAGCAAATCCACGCTAAGGCGCATCAGCTGCGCAGCGAATGGGTCATAGGGGTCAAGGGTAGGGTAGCCGGCCGCCCGGCCGATATGACTAACCTGAAACTCAAGACCGGCATGATAGAGATCATGGCGGATGAGCTACGAATTTTTAATGCCAGCGAGACCCCGCCTTTTCCCCTTGACGAGGAGATGGAGGTTTCTGAAAATCTGCGGCTGAAATATCGCTATCTGGATCTGCGACGGCCGATTATGGCTGCTAATCTGATCCTCCGGCATCGGACGGTGCAGGCCGTCAGGAGCTACCTTAACGATTTGGATTTCCTCGAAATCGAAACGCCGGTTCTGACCAAGTCCACGCCGGAAGGCGCACGCGATTATCTGGTGCCCAGCCGCGTCAATCCCGGCAATTTTTATGCCCTGCCGCAATCACCACAGCTTTTTAAACAATTGCTCATGGTCGCGGGCATGGATCGCTATTACCAGGTCGTTAAGTGCTTCC
>CAYWUR010000305.1:0-2318 GCA_964460745.1 uncultured Desulfobulbia bacterium
TGCGACGAGGAGTAAGGAGTAAGGAGTGAGGAGTAAGGAGTGAGGAGTAAGGAGTAAGGGAGGAGGAGTAAGGGGTGAGAAGTGAGAGCATGCCGGTCTGGCCATACAGATATCAAATAAGCCTTAAACATCGCCTGCGACGCTCGGTCTACGAAGTGCTGCGGGACCAGATGGACATTTATCTCATCAAGCACGCTCTTGTCGATTCATATGAAAATTTCCACCGCGCCGGCGAGCCCTACCCCTTTGTCCCCAAACGTGAACTGAAGCCGAGAGCACGGGTAATCGAGCAGGAATACATCAACCAGAATCACTTTCTGGTGATCTTCTGCGAGGGCAGCATTCCACCCGCCTTCAAAAAATACATCCGCTTTTTCGACAGTAATAAGCTTACCAAGGAAAGCCTCGATGAACTTGTGTATATTAAACTGCACAAGAACTATACCAAAAACCTGCGCTACTTTGACAATAAGGGTTTTGAGAAACTTGTTGTCGATTTGCTGCCGGTTGACTATGCCCTGCTTATTCAGCAGGATTCCTCAATCAAAAAACGCAACCGCTACGTGCTGTCGCATCTCCATGTCAGAGTCGACTGGCCGATAGATGATGCAGCCGAGGATATGGCCCGAACGCTGCGCTATATATCCAAGGAACTCTACGAAAAGGGAGAAAAATACGCCCAGCAGCTCCACAACAAACTCTTTGAAAACTACGGCTTTCACCATGTGGTGGGCGGCCGGCGCACCGCCGCGGTGGTCGCGGCCCAACTCCTCAAAAAAATGGATTTCATTTCCACGGTTTATGTCGCCAGCGCTGAAAATCGTTGCTTGACGCGAATCAGCGAACGCGGCGTCAGCAAATTTGTGCTGTTCAAGTTTGCACTGGCCGAAATTCTCCAGCTGGCGGAACAGAACAATATGACGTTTGCGCAGTTTAAGGAAAGGTTTATACTTGATATCCAGGATACCTACGGGGTGGGTATCCTGCAGGTTGTCCATCGCAACACCATTTATTCAAAACCGCCGGAAGACGGCAAACTGCGAAAGGTACGCCCCGATTATCAATGGTTGACGGTCAGCGATCAGCTGCTTCTGCCGCTGATCGATTATCCGGATATATATCCGGTGCCGTACAGCATTATCTATACTGCCGATTAAAGCGCCTTTCGACCGGCTTTTAACTATATGAAGATACTTATCGACATCGGTCACCCCGCCCATGTGCATTTCTTTGCCGCGCCCATAAAAATCTGGCAGGCGCAGGGGTGTGATGTCATAATAACCTCCCGGCATAAGGAAATCGCCACCGATCTGCTGGACGCGAAAAATTTGCCCCATATTGTGCTGTCTTCCATGACCGACGGGGGTTTTGCCGGCATGGCAAAAGAGCTCTTACAGCGTGACAAACGTCTTTATCAGATGGTACGGCGGGAAAAGCCCGACATTCTGACGGGTATCGGCGGAATATTCATTGCCCATGTAGGGCTTGTCTCACGCACGCCATCCATAGTTTTCTATGACACCGAAAACGCCAAATTGTCAAATCTCATCACCTATCCCTTCTGTTCCCTGGTGGCGGCGCCGGCCTGTTATAACGCCTGGCTGCCGCAGCGGCATTTAAAATATCCGGGCTATCATGAGCTGAGTTATCTACATCCCGACTATTTTAAGCCGAGCATAAAAACCGCCGTGGAATGCGGCCTTGATCCGGAAAAACCCACCTTTCTGATCAGGACCGTCTCCTGGCAGGCCAACCATGATATCAGCGAACAAGGCTGGAATGCCGATCTGCTGCGGCAAACGGTAAACTATCTGGCTGAACGCGGCAAGGTGCTTATTTCCGCGGAAGGAAATCTGCCGGCTGATCTGATAAAATACCGTTATAAAGGAGCGGCGGATAAAATGCATCACCTGATGGGGCATCTTGCCCTGTTCGTTGGTGAAAGCGCTACCATGGCCTCGGAATGCGCGGTAATGGGGGTGCCGGCCATATATGCCGCCGAAACCGGCCGCGGTTACACCGATGAGCAGGAGAAGAGCTACGGGCTGGTAAAAAACGTACGAATGCTGGAGTGGCCGAATCTACAGGCGGCCTTGACGGAAATGCTGGCAACTCCGGCGGATAAATGGCGGGCGGCAAGAGCAAAGCTTCTCCGGGAAAAGATAGATGTCGCCCGGTTTGTGGCCGAGCTTGTCACCGGTTATCCGGAGTCCGTCGCTATCTTCAGAAAACAATTTTCCGCGGGTGGTGCGGTCTGATGTGCGGCATTGCCGGCTGGTTCAATACCAGACCTACAGAGCGGGCCGGGAACTCCCTGC
>CAYWUR010000306.1:0-2315 GCA_964460745.1 uncultured Desulfobulbia bacterium
TAGATCCGCTCATAATTAAATTTTTTTAATGCCTGGAGGCCGACGGACACGGCGGGACTAAAACCGATGGCGTCATCTTTTATACCGTTAGCGATCAGGTCCTCCACCAGGCGGTAGACAATGGAACCATTGGTATCGCCGAGTTGCCGTCGGCAGTCTTCCGGAATATCATCCCGGCTGATCAATCTGAGTTCTATGGCGTCTTCAATGTCGCGACCGATATAACTGATGGTGTCCGCCAGTCTAACGACACATCCCTCCAGAGACATGGGCGTCAGATCAGTGGCCGGCGCCGTGGATTTACAGGCCATTTCCCGCTCAAATTCCGCGAAATCCTTGCCGCGGCAAGGCTGTAAGACCTGGTTGTGTGCCTCACCATCGTGGCAGAGAATACCATCCAGGGTTTGCAGAGCCAAATTCCAGCCCGCCCCTCCCTTCTCTATGCAGTCAAGGAATCGTACGCTCTGGATATTATGTTGAAAAGGCGGCAAACCATAGTTAACACAAATTCCGGCAAGAATTTTTTCCCCATCATGGCCGAAAGGCGGGTGGCCGATATCATGCCCCAAGGCGATCGCCTCGATGAGATCCTCGTTCAATCCTAAAAAGCGCCCAATGGTGCGGCCGATCTTGGATACCAACTGGACATGCAGAACACGATGGGTAATATGATCATTGCGGACCATATAAAAGACCTGTGTCTTGTCAATATACCTTGTATAGGCCCGGGAGTGCAGAATGCGATCCGCATCCAGGGCAAAGGCCTGCCGGTGGCCGGCCGACCTTTCCGGCTGCCGCCGGATACCGTCCCTGCTCAAAACGGCAAGCGGCGACAGGCGGTTTTCTTCCTGCCGGTCGAGCCTCTCCCTCAAAGCCAACAATCCTGGTTTAGTCAATCTGTCTTTGCTCACGGTCTATTATTCCTTTCATGGATGGAAACAAAATTAAAATTGTATTATATTTTATATCCTCAGGTAAATTCAACATAACAGATCAAGAGGCAAGAGAACCACGAATCATGATTGTCCCTCTTTCCGTCAATATCACAGGAGGAAAACCATTGAAAATCGTTATCAAATATTGCACCCAATGAAATTACCTGCCCAGAGCTTCCAGTTTGGGAGACGAGTTAAAAAAAGATTTTGATGCGGAAGTGGAGTTAGTCGCGGGGTCAGGCGGCATTTTTGAAGTCGTCGCCGATGGCAGAGAAATTTTTTCAAAGGCCGCAACAGGCCGTTTTCCACAGGTTGGAGAAATCGCCGCGCTCTTACGCTCTTAAACCGCAAATGACTACAGGACGGGAATCTGCCCGGCGCAGAAATAAAAAAGGTAATTACCCGAGTAAGTTATTTAGATCAGCATGCTTAAAGAACTGAAAATTGAAAATCTGGCCTTAATAGACACACTGCACCTCACCTTCAAAAGCAAATCGGCGGCAGAGGCAGTCGCCGCGGGGCTAACGGTCTTTACCGGTGAAACAGGCGCCGGCAAGTCCATAGTGCTGCAGGCCATAAATCTGCTGAGCGGCGGCAAAGGTTCCGCCAACCTGATTAGAACAGGTGCGAAAACAGCCGTGGTGGAGGCGCGCTTCGAAATAGCGGCGGGGCGTCATGAGCTGCTCGACTTAATCAGGAACAAAGGCTTTGAGATTGAAGATTGTCTTGTCATAAAACGCAGATTTTCAAGCGACGGCAGGAGTAAATTTTATATAAACGGCAGTCTGTCCACCGCCCGGATGGCCGGAGAAATTACAGAAAATCTGTTAAACATGGCCAGCCAGCATGACCACCAGCAGTTACTACAGCCCCGGCGGCATCTTGATTTCGTTGATACAATAGGCGAATTATGGCCCGAACGTCTTGAGTTCGGGGCGCTGTATGAACATTGGGTCACTATCAAGGCTCAATATCAAGCCCTGCGGCAACAGGAAAAAGAAAAGGAACAACGCCGCGAATATTTGCTGTTTCAATGTAAAGAAATACGCGAAGCACATATTTCTCCAAGTGAAGACAAAGTTCTTGACCTGGAAAAAAACCGACTCAGGTCGGCAGACACCCTTTTGAACCTTGGCGGCTCAAGTTATCAAATCCTCAACGAAACAGTAATCGACAATCTGGCCCAGATCAGAAAAAATCTTGAGAAAATATCTACCCTGGATCAGAGTATAACACCACTCTACGAGGAGATGGCGGGTTGCAGCTATCAACTTGAAGACCTGGCCGGCAAACTGCGGGATTATCTCGGCGCCATTCCCGACGACCCCGCCCAGATGGAAGCAGTCACCGCCAGAATAGATATTCTACAGAGGATGAAAC
>CAYWUR010000307.1:0-2313 GCA_964460745.1 uncultured Desulfobulbia bacterium
CCATGCCCAATGCCGGCCGTTTTCTACAGCGAACCCAGGAAATCCTGGCCATGGTCGATTACCTTATCCTCTTCTATCGATACCGGCGCGCAAACTGCAGGATCTATCGACTGGTCAAAAATTCAACCGACCTCGAACAACTTGCCATTGAAGAGTTCCTTTCCATCAAGGAAAAACTGATCAAGCCCGACCTCGGTTACCATAACCGCGGCATGGAGATAAATTTATCCCCGTTTTATGACTACGGCCCCAGTCTGAAGGATCCGGACACCATCGGTGACGGCATCAGATATCTTAACCGCTATATGTTTACCCGCCTGGCCCAACAGCCTGAGAAATGGTATATTTCCCTGTACGAATTTTTGAAGCTCCACCACCTGCACGGCACACAGCTGCTTCTCGACGGCAACGTCATCCATAATGTTGAAGAGCTGGAAAACGCCCTGGAAGATGCCGTCGATTTCCTTGATCGCTGCGATTGCCCCGATGACCTGCCGCGCCTTAAATCCCGATTAAAATATCTGGGCTTTCTCGAGGGCTGGGGTGATAAGGCCGCCCGTATCCTGGAGACAATGACACTGCTCCAGGATATCCTGGAGCAGCCCAACGAGGAAACCCTGGAGGAATTCCTCGCCCGTATTCCCATGGTTTCCAAGGTTATACTTATTTCGCCGCATGGCTGGTTCGGCCAGGCGGATGTGCTGGGTCGGCCGGATACCGGCGGGCAGGTGGTTTATGTTCTCGATCAGGCCAAGGCCCTGGAGTGTTATCTGCAAAAAGACCTGCGGCTGGCCGGCATCAATATTGAACCGAAAATCCTGATAATTACCCGTCTAATTCCGAACAACGAAGGAACCGCATCAAACCAACGCCTTGAAAAGGTCGATAACACAAAAAACGTCCACATCCTGCGCATACCTTTCCGAGACCATAACGGCCAGGTCGTACCCGACTGGATATCAAGATTCATGATCTGGCCTTATCTGGATCAGTTCGCGCTGGACGCGAAAACCGAGGTCCTGGCGGAATTGCAGGGCCGACCCGATCTTATCGTCGGCAATTACTCGGACGGCAATCTGGTGGCGACCAGACTCTCCCTGGACATGGGGGTTATCCAGTGCAATGTCGCCCATGCCCTGGAGAAATCAAAATATCTCTTCAGTGATCTTTACTGGGAAGATTTTGAAAAGGAATATCATTTCTCTTTACAGTTCATAGCCGACCTGATCTCAATGAACCTCGCCAATTTCATTATTACCAGCACCCGGCAGGAGATCATCGGCACGGCCAGCTCTATCGGCCAGTACGAATCTTATCAGTTTTTTACAATGCCGGGATTAATGCAGGTAAGCAACGGCATTAATCTCTTTCACCCGCGCTTCAATGTTATTCCGCCCGGCGTCAATAACGCCATATTTTTCCCATACTCAATTAAAGACCGGCGACAACCTCCGCTAACGGAAAGCCTGGCCCGGATTCTTTTTGAAATCGAGGATGAGAATTGTTTCGGCCGCCTCACCCATCCCGAACGGCCTCCCATATATTCCATAGCCCGACTTGACCGGATCAAAAATTTAACCGGCCTGGTTGACGCTTACGGCCAAAATAAAGAATTAAGGGAGCAGGCCAACCTGGTGATCGTTGCCAGTGTATTAAATCCCGATCTTTCCGGCGATGCCGAGGAAGCCGCTGAAATACGCAAGATGCACGACTTAATCGAGCAACATGATCTGCATGGTCAAATCAGGTGGATAGGCAAATTACTCGCCAAGGAGGAAACCGGCGAGGCCTACCGGCTCATGGCGGACAGAGGCGGAGTTTTCGTGCAGCCCGCACTGTTCGAGGCCTTTGGTCTCACCATTCTCGAGGCTATGCATAGCGGTCTGCCGGTCTTCGCTACCCGGTTCGGCGGCCCGCAGGAGATTATCGAGGACGACAGCAGCGGTTTTCTGATTAATCCGACGGTATACGAAGACATGACCGGCAAAATTATCGAATTCTTCTCCGCCTGCCGGAAAAATCCGGAACACTGGCAGACCTGTTCCGAGCACGGCATAAAACGAGCCCAAAAGCATTTCACCTGGGATTTATATTGCGAGCGCCTCACCAGACTGACCAAGGTTTATGGTTTCTGGAAATATTCCACCTCCCATTCCGCCAAATCCCGAATGGTACAATACTGTCATCTGCTTTATCATCTGTTTTTCAGACCCCGGGCGGAACTCATACGGCGGCCCGCCGGACATGAGGAGTGAGGTATGGTAACTATTCAGCTGCACCCCATCTTCGTCCGTTTTGCCCTCCTCACGTACA
>CAYWUR010000308.1:0-2308 GCA_964460745.1 uncultured Desulfobulbia bacterium
GGGATATGGCATGGTAGCCTCACAAATAACACAAGGAGGTAAACTATGCCAAAAGGATTTGTACTGTAATAAAGCTTGATGGGTGGTAACATCGGCGGCATCTTGGAAAGATGCATAAAATCATGGCCGCCTTTTTCCCCATTATCTTCAGTCAGGGTGGTTCCCGATAAAAAATCTTTCCAAACGCATATTGATATCAACGCCGATCCTTTGAACATCTTTTTCAGGTACGCCATGTTCTGTAAAAACGGAACTCCAGCCGGAGACGGTCTCATGGATTTGATTGACGATTTCCGCAGCTTGCCGCCGGCGTTTTATTCCAAACTGTTTTGCTTCCCGCAGGAGTGTTTCAGCGGCAGGCGTTCTGGTGCTATGTCCTATACTCAGGACATGTTCATGATTAAAACCGATGTTTGGCAGCAAGTCAAAGGCCGGACTGAGCCGCCACCCCGTGTCGTCATGGAGCATAAGAAAGTTTTTCAAATGGTCATCAGTATTGCCGATCATGACGTTGAAAACCATTTGCCTGTACAGCCTCAGCAGGTCCTTGCCGGGATTGGTGGAATTATGTTTGATCACCTGGGTCAAGTCCTGATAACCGGCACTATAGTAGCCATCCGCCTTGAGCAGTGACTGCATGCTGAGCAGGTGATTCCGCCCTCCGGCATCATTTATGTCAAACCGTTTTACCAGAAGACATTTTTTAGAACCTAATGGCATAATCCTGGTTTCTGCTGTTTTGATTCCTGCCCTGCGAGCCAGCTCCATAGTTGCGGCCTCCAGGCTGACCACATCCAGGTGGTCTTTGATGCTGGAGAATTTGGCCAGGCAGGCGCTTTGTTCGTCCTCAACAAGGGCCTTTGGCCTGGCCCCGCCTGGTGAACTGCCGGCCTGGAGCAGCAGGGAAAAATCATCAACGCCGGCAGCAGCGGGTTCATTCTCGAATTTGTCTGCCAGTAGCGCCAATTCCTGGAGGTGGCAGCAGGACACCCCGGTTGTTTTCGGCTCTGGCCGCCCGTCTTCCACATAGTTCAAGGCCCCCAAGCCATCTCCCCCCAATAACAGCAGAAATTGAGGAACACGCTGTTCGTTGCGGCCCAGATTATGGCGGCGAGCCATGAGTTTTCGGCCCCAGTCATCCGGCAAACTGTCTTCAAAAACTCCGTGAACTCCGGCATAGGGACGATCGGCATTAAAAGTTTCCCCAGACAACGGCAGGTGTATGGGGTCGAGGGGGAAGGATTGAGGCATACCCAGGTACTCGGAAGAGTAGCGGAACTGGCCATGCAATGATCCATTGACAGGGTCCGGGTCGGCAGCAATCAAGGCGCCGGCCTTGAGAGATTTTCCGGATGGCAGGGTCAGCCAGACATCCAATCGTATCATTTTCGCCCCTTTCGGCTGCCGCCGGCCCGTTGCCGTCTGCTGTTTTTCTTGTTGAATTTTGCGAAAAGGTCTTCCTTGTCGGCCAGTACATCCTGCCAGCTGTCGAGTCTGCCAATGATACTACTGGCAGCTATCCAGTTGCCGATCATCGTTTGCGGGGAGCCTTTTTCCATCCGGCTGTACGACTGGCGGCTGAGGCCCAGCCGTTGAGCAAAGAGTTCCTGGCTTTCATTCCGGGCCAAGCGAGCTTCTTTAAGGCGTTGGCCAAGCTGCTTGAGCAGAGAGGCAATATCTATATTTTGGTTAAACATACTTTTCATAATACTGTAATGGTGGTCATTATGTAAAGTATTTATCACAATGTCGTTGTTGTCGGTGCCGTTTACTACCGATATAGAAGAACATACAGTTCTTGTTTCTGCTGTGGTGCTGGACTGTCGTCGAAATCCAGCTTGGGTCCGTGTGACGTTTATCAGGACAATGGATTCTTGCCGGATGATGAGTTCCAGTTAATCGAGCGGGGGGAGCGGCGGGTGTTTTTTGACGTGAACGGAGTGTTGATTCAGGGCGGACAGGGAAGTTTACCGCGCTCCTTTCTGGAAAAGAACGGTTTTAACGGTCTGAAAGATGACGGCCAGATCCATTAAAAAAGACATATTTTTTATGTAATACAGGTCATATTCCAATTTATGCAGAGTATCTTCTTCCGACGCGCCGTAGTGGTAGTACGTCTGCGCCCAGCCTGTAACCCCGGGCTTTACTGTATGCCGTAATGAATAATAAGGTATTTTCCTGGAGAAACCCTCCACAAAGACCGACCGCTCGGGGCGGGGGCCCACTAAACTCATCTCGCCCTTCAGCACATTCCAGAGTTGGGGAAGTTCGTCAAACCGAATTTTACGGATGATTCTTCCCACCTTGG
>CAYWUR010000309.1:0-2294 GCA_964460745.1 uncultured Desulfobulbia bacterium
AGTTATTTTGTTGATTTAATAGCATTTTATTGCTAATACAGGTAACGGGGAAACTCCTGACGGAGATAGTTTTTGCTTTCCGGTTTCCGCAACCAACGGCGTTGACTTTCCGCGCTCCTTCAGCCGCGCCTTGCCGGCACAAAAAAACCCCTTCGCAATTTTGCGAAATTTTAAAGGTCAGGAGTTACTAGCCATTGGCGGCGAGATTGGCAAAAGCCGGCGGGTGATTTCATTACAGGAGGCATAAAAATGGAACCTGACAAAATTACCGCTGAAATTAACAGGTTGAGTCTGACCCAAAAACTGATTATGGCCCAAGATATCTGGGATTCAATTGCCAGGGAAAGCGGCAAACTGCCCATGCCTCAGTGGCAGAAAAAAGAGCTTGAAAAAAGATACGCCCAATACAAACAGGGGAAAATGGAGTTGTATGACTGGCGGGAGGTTCACAGCGACCTTCGGGCAAGGCATAAATGAAACTGCGTTACACCAGCAGAGCCAGGAATGATATTGAGATCGCGTTTGCCTGGTATGAAGAGCAGAGGTATGGCCTGGGCCTTGAATTTTTGGATTGCGCGGAAGCGGCAATCGAGACAATTATCCAGATGCCGAAGCTTTATGGTAGACACCATGCCAATTTCAGACGCGTCCTGGTGCGAAGGTTTCCCTTTTCAATTTTCTATACCCTGGAAAAAGAGGAGATAATCGTCCACGCTGTTTTTGACAACCGGCAAGACCCGAAACGACTTCCTTAAATTTTTATGGTCACATCGACCCCGAACCATATCCATCTCAATCCGCTTCGAGCGAATCGATCTAAGAAATTCTTAGTTGTTCATTACATGAAATTCATTTTAGACCATACTCCAAAACAGCCTTGACTATTTTGGAGTATGGTCTAAAATAGACATATGAGATATATCGAGCCATACGTTCGCGCCGACCTTCACAGAAAAATGGTTTTCGTCGGCGGGCCGCGCCAGGTTGGCAAAACAACCATGGCGAAAAACATCCTGGCCCGGGAAGACAAAGGGGGCCGTTATCTTAACTGGGACTACGACGAAGATCGGCAGGACATCCTTGCCAAGAAATGGAGCTCAGAAGACCGGCTTCTGGTTCTGGACGAACTGCACAAATTCCCCCGCTGGAAAAACTGGCTTAAGGGGCTGTATGATGTAACCGGCGAGGTGCATTCGTTACTGGTTACGGGGTCGGCCCGACTTGATGTCTATCGCCGGGGTGGAGATTCTCTACTCGGCAGGTATCATTACTGGCTGCTGCATCCCTTTACCCTTGACGAAATTCCGACGGGCATATCGCCGCAAGACGCCTTTGCAAGACTGATGAGCGTGGGCGGTTTCCCCGAACCGTTTCTGGATAATAATGAACGCGAAGCACGCCGCTGGCGGCGTGAACGGTATGATCGTGTAATCAGAGAGGATGTGCGTGATCTTGAATCAATCCGTAACATCCAGAGCCTCAGCCTGTTTCTTGACCTTCTCCGTACCCGGGTCGGCGGGATGGTTATTTTATCCAATCTGGCTGGAGATATTCAGATATCTCCCAAAACAGTCAAAAACTGGCTGGAAATCCTGGAAAGGATGTATCTGGTCTTTACGGTCAGGCCCTATACCAAATCCCTGCCCAGGGCTATCCAGAAACCACCTAAGGTTTATTTTTTCGACAACGGTGATGTGCTGGGAGACGAAGGCGCCCGTTTTGAAAACCTGGTGGCAAGCTCATTGCTCAAACGATTGCATTTTTTAGAGGACAGGGATGGCTTTCGCTGTGAGCTGCGCTATATCCGCGACAAAGAAGGCCGGGAGGTGGACTTTGCCATCATCAAAGAAGGTATTCTGGAAGAATTGGTTGAGGTGAAATACAGTGATGACACTCTTTCAAAGCATCTTGCCTATTACGCCCAACGCTTACACCCCAAAAAAGTCACCCAGATAGTTGCCAAATTAAAAAGGCCCTACGATACAAACGGCATACGGATTGTTGATCCATTGCGTTATTTTGCCGAGCCCTTTTAGGGTAGCATCGCTCACCCCAACCGCCTTGGATGCCGGCAAGGGCGCAGTTTTCTTTTTAACTATTGGCTTCTTTCTTACTGTCGGACTGTCGGCCGCCTTTTTCAAAACCGCTACAAAACCATCTCAGTGGAAAATCAAGGCGTTGCCGTTGCTTTCTGCGATATGAATCAGGAGGATCGTGAACGCCTGGGAAATATCGTGCTTTATAACTCAACTTTCTGAGTTGCTTAACGGTTTGATTTTGCGTTGTTTATCGAT
>CAYWUR010000310.1:0-2261 GCA_964460745.1 uncultured Desulfobulbia bacterium
CGATTCGCCATCAGCCAGGGGATAAATTGGAAAATGATGCTTGCCGAAGTTTAGCTCCAGGTCGCAGCGATCAGCGATTTCCATGGTGGCCTGAATGGCCTCCGGCGAGTGGGAAAAGGACTTTTTCATCTCCGCCGGTGACTTGAAATATAGTTGATCCGTAGAGAAACGGAACCGGCCGGCATCATGGATCGTCCTGCCGGTCTGGATGCAGAGCAGCACTTCATGGGCCTGGGCCTCGTCCTGTTTAAGATAATGGCAGTCATTAGTGGCCACCAGCGGGATGGCAAGTTCATCGGCCAGCTCTTTCAAGCCGTTATTGACTGTGGTCTGCTCCGGAATGCCGTTTTCCTGCATCTCTAAATAAAGTCGGTCGCCGAAGATTCCCTGCAGCTTTTTAGCAGTCAGACGGGCGCTGTCTATCCGGCCGCTTCCCAGGAAATGCGGGATTTCGCCGTGCAGACAGGCGGTGAGCGCAATAAGTCCCTCGTTGTGGTCGGCCAGCACCTCCTTGTCAATCCGGGGTTTATAATAAAAGCCTTCCAGTTGAGCAATGCTGGCCAGTTTCATAAGATTCTGATAGCCGACCCGGTTCATTGCCAGCATCACAATATGGAACGCCGCTTCGCCGGCTGATTTAGCATTCCGGTTGAAACGGTCGTCGGGCGCGATATAAAATTCGCAGCCGATGATCGGTTTGATGCCGGCCTTTTTTGCCTTTGTGTAAAATTCGAGGGCGCCATGCATGGCGCCATGGTCGGTGATGGCCACAGCCGGCATGCCGAATTCCTTGCATTGCTTGAGCAGATCGTCAAGGCGAATGGCGCCGTCGAGTAAACTGTACTGGGTATGTACATGTAAATGGACGAAATCAGCGAGTGCGGTGTCTGTCATTATGTTTTTTTGCCCCTCGGTCAGGAACGCATTATTAAGTTAGTGTCTGTCAGATATGGTTGCCGGTGTGACATTAATACATGATCATATAGTATCCCTATTATTTTGCATGTAAATTGTGATGGCGTCGTAACAATTCCGTCGTAAGTTGACAACTGTAAACCGTCAGCTATGAAAACAAAAAGATACGGTAAACGGTAGTTCCATGTTTTTCAGGGAGAAGAGGAATATAGCAGTCTTTCGACAAACCGGTAATAGGCCGTGGTCCTCTCGGTTACTGGCTGTCGGCGGTTGACGGCATGAATATTGCTTGATTGGCGTTGTCGGCGGCCGGCGGTTTTGAAGCGTATATTTTTTTGTAACTATTCAGTAGGGGCAATAAATTCCCATAAACTCGTAACCGTAACTTTACGATTTTTTTTCAGAGGGGGACAGCAATGAGAGCTCAACGGTATTTTTTTTGCCTTGCCTGTGTCGTTTTGTTTCTGTCGGAAATTTTTGTTGGTGGATGCCTTGCTTCGCAGGCGTCCCTCGCGTCGCCTTTGCCGGCTGCCAGGATTGTTATCGACAAGCAGGCTCATAAACTCTTTTTGTACTCTGGAGAAAGGCTTATCCGGGTATATCCGGTTAAAATCGGGCTTAATCCGGTTGATGATAAAGTCCGGCAGGGGGATCGTTGTACGCCGGAGGGCAGTTATTATGTATGCACGAAAAATCCCCGTAGCAGATTTCATCTTTCATTGGGCCTCAGCTACCCCAACATTGAAGATGCCAAGCGTGGTTTACGGACCAGAGTGATTAATCGGGCGCAATACGATGCTATCGTGCGGAAAATTTCGCAAGGCCGTATTCCGCCGTGGAATACCCCGCTGGGCGGCGAGATTTTTATCCACGGCGGCGCGGAAGCCTGGGACTGGACATATGGTTGTATAGCCTTGACCAATAAAGACATTGAAGAACTCTTCAGGATAATTCCAAACGGCACAAAGGTCGAGATCAGAAAAGATACCAGGATATCCTTGGTTCGTAATTGATCAAGGGCCATGGGTTGTAGCCGATGATCACCCTTTGGGAAAGGGCTTGACCGGGTTGTCGACGCAGTCGCCGGAACATCCGCAAGACTTTTTTTCGTGATTGCCGCCGGAGTTCCCCTGTCTGTTCCGCAGGAAGTCCCATAGTGGTTTTATCGAGATGGCAAGCAGAAAGAGGGCTGCGCCGAATTCCACCGACCGGGGCATAATCCGGGCCGCTTTGCCGATTACGGCCGCGGCTGGAATGCCGGCCATAGTATAGATCGCATCAAGGGCCAGACCGCAAAGCACACTGACCACGCCAATAGCCGCCAGATATCTTCCGGTGGCCCGTTT
>CAYWUR010000311.1:0-2254 GCA_964460745.1 uncultured Desulfobulbia bacterium
TTCCATATCGATAAACAACGCAAAATCAAACCGTTAAACAACTCAGAAAGTTGAGGTTTTAAGATCAAGGTTCAGAGGTTCATGGTTCAGACCGTTTTTCAAACCTGGCCGCGAAAAAGCCGTCCAGCCCCCGAGTGTCCGGGACGGTACGGAAGCAACCCCGGCCGTCCACCAGCTCCCGCGCGGCGGCCGGCAGAAAGTCTTTACATTCGCTCAGGATAAATTCCGGCCGGTCGGCAAGAAATTCAGCCACTACTTCATCACTTTCCTCGGGCTCCATACTGCAGACGGCATAGACCAAAACGCCGCCCGCCTTGATAAGGGGCGCGGTTGCCGCCAGGAGGGCAAGCTGTTTTTGTTGATGCCGAAGCAGATCAGCGGGCTGCCGGCTCCAGCGGATATCGGGATGTCGCCTTATAACGCCCAGCCCGGAGCAGGGGGCGTCAATGAGAACACCGGCAAAGCCGCCACCTTTATCGACCCGCAATGTCGCCAATCCACCATGGATGATATTTACCCGCGAGCTGAGCTGAAGCCGCGTTAAATTTTCTTTAAGCAGTTGCAGCCGCCGATTGTTTGGTTCAACGGCAAAAAGCCGGGCCGCTAGGCCGTCATCAGGCAGCATCTGCGCCAGATGGCTTGTTTTACCGCCGACCCCGGCGCAACCGTCCAGATAAATTTTGCCGCTCGCCAACGGCGTCAGGAGACAGGACACCAGCTGGGCCGCTTCATCCTGGACCTGAAAAAAACCGGCAGCATAACCGGGAATTCCTGCCACCGGCCCATTATATTCACTAAGCCGCACGGCGGCCGGCGCAAAACATCCCGGCCGCGCCCGAATACCCGCCCGCGCTAATTTTTTTATAAACCGGTCAACCGTGACAATTTCGGTATTGACCCGCAGACTGAGCGGCGGCTCGGTATTATTGCATTGACAGATATCCATTGTCCGCGCACGGCCGTATCGTTTTTGCCAGCGCTCAAAAAGCCAGGCAGGATGACTCATCCGACGGGATAACGGCAGCCGGTCGGATGCCGCGTCCGGCGACGGCAGCTTCGCAATATTACGGCTGATATTGCGCAACAAACCATTGACATAACCGGTCAGCCAATGCGGCTGGCGGGCGGTTTTAAGGGCCCGCACTGTTTCATTAATCGCCGCCGATGCAGGAATTCTATCCATAAAAACAAGCTGATATAACCCGACCCGCAGGGCCTGCAGGGTCCGGCATTTCATTTTGCCAAGAGGGTGCCTTGAAAAATCGGCGATGACCCAGTCCAGATAACCGCGACGGCGTAAAACACCGTACACCAGGGCCATAACCAGACCGTAATCCCGGGGATCGGGCAGGGGGAAACGCCGCAATTCTTCCTCCAAAAGCCGAGCGATCGGCGGCATGCCCATTTCTTCCCACCTGCACAAAACTTCAAGGGCGGTAGAACGGGCTTCCCTTTCGAAAAAATTACCCATATCAAAAATTACGTTCAGAGAATTAAACAATGCCGGGCCGCGTGAAAATGTCGGACGTCTTTTGTTTGTCGATTAGCGATCAACAAACCACAGCTCAAGCGTTAGAAGTACCACGGGATGTAAGCGTTTCAGGGACGCCCTGATGTGCGTGATCGAGTCCCCCAATTATACTCCCTGTATATTGGGGGACTTGAACGCGTGCAGCAGAGTGTTCATGGAGCGCTTACAAAAAAAGGGAAAGGCCTGTTGCAGGGCCTTTCCCTTTATGATGCGGCGTGTTTTTTAACAGAACCTGCTAGAAATAAGCCTCGAAAGTCAGATAAAGCTGATCCATATTATCGACCGGCGTATAGAACTGGGCATTAAGCGGATCATTGGCCAAATCGTCTATATCAACCGGCGCTCCCAGCCAGTAGCCGCTGCCGGTATAATTATACTTGTAATGCTGATAGCCGAAGCGCATAAAGGCCTTGGCGTATTTGGAAATAGCTTCGCCGGCCGGGATATCCCAGATCAGGTAGGCCTCCGCCACCTGGCCGCGGGCCGCCAGCTTGGATCTATACAGATCATCATGCGCCGGCGTGAACGAAATCCAGTACTCGGTGCCGTAGTTATACTCCAGGCCGAGCTTAAGGCCGAGGTCCGTGTAGTCATAGCGAATACCGGCATAAACGCTGTAGCCGTTTTCACTTCTGGGATCATCCCACCAGGAACTCAAGAGGCCCGTGCCCAGCTCATCAACACCGCTGGGGTTGGTCCTACTCCAGCCCAGGTTCAGGAAGT
>CAYWUR010000312.1:0-2247 GCA_964460745.1 uncultured Desulfobulbia bacterium
ATCAAAAAGACGGCAGCCTGCGTGACCTCAGGGTATGGGATGTCGCCACCCCTAAACCGATAACGGTATTACCGGATGAACCGATCTGGAACGCCATTCGTAAAATGGCGCCCCGTGATCTTGCCCGTTTGCCTGTGGTGTCACGTCAAAATGAACGTAAACTGGTCGGCCTGATCAGCCGCAGCGACATATTACGCGCCTACGATGTAGGCCTTATGCGCAAGCAGCGCGAGCAGCGCCGCCATGATCAGATGACGCTCCGCAAAATAGACGGCGTGGAATTAATTGAGGTTAAGATCAAGCCGGATTCCGGCGTAATCGGTCGGTCGCTCGCCAAACTCAATTTGTCGCCTGATACCAATCTGGTTTCCATTGACCGCCAGGGAACGGTGATCCTGCCGCGCGGCGCTACCGTTTTTTATGCAGGTGATATTGTTACTATTTTATGTCAGGCCGAAAAATGCCCGGAAATCAGGAGACTTTTTGGGTCATTGTGACGAAAAAAGGTAATTATTTTTGAAAAATCCGGTCCATTACAGGTCATCCATTTCGTGGCGGACTATCTGACCCTGGAGCATGTAAATGACGTCCTCGGCAATGTGGGTGGCGTGATCCGCGATACGTTCCAGGCTGCGTGATACACTGAGCAGCATGGCAAGGTATTTGTTCTGTTCAGGGTTTTCTCTATAAATTTCTTCGGTCTGTCTGCGGATAACCGCTTTCGCCTCGTCAATTTCGTTATCCCGGAGACAGACCTTGTAGGCCAGGTCCGCGTCTTCCTCCACAAAGGCATCCAGGCACATCTTGACCATTTTCTTGGTCTCGGCAAACATATGGGCAAATTGTTCGGGAAAGCGCATCCCTTTGTCTGATTTGAGTTCATTGACGTTTTTGCCGATCAGAATAATCGCCCGGTCGGCAATCTTGACGGCAAGATCACCTATGCGCTCAAGGTCATTGTTTATTTTTAAAACCGTGACCACAAAGCGCAGGTCGCCGGCCACCGGCTGGTGCTGGGCCAGGATCTGCAGGCATTTCTCCTCAACCGATATTTCAAGACGGTCGATATCCGTGTCACTATCGATGATTTCCCGGGCTATGGCCTCATCCCAAAGGAGAAGGGCCTTCTCCGCCCGGAAGAGATTTTTTTCGACCTCGGAGCCCAACTGGATGATTCTGGTTTTCAATTTTTCAAGTTCCAGCTCAAGATTTTTGATCATGCTGATCCCTTTTCCCTTATAGTTGACTATCAGCCGAAACGGCCGGTAATATACTCTTCGGTCTCTTTGCGTCTGGGGGTTGTAAATATTTTCTTGGTCAGATCATACTCAATAAGTTCACCCAGATACAGATATGCTGTAAAATCGGAAACCCGGGCCGCCTGCTGCATATTGTGGGTGACGATGATAATCGTATACTCGCCCTGGAGTTCACGGATGAGTTCCTCGATTTTGGCCGTTGAGCGGGGGTCAAGCGCTGAACATGGCTCATCCATGAGAATGATTTCCGGCTCAACGGCAATAGCCCGGGCAATGCACAACCGCTGCATCTGGCCGCCGGACAGGCCCATGGCCGAGTCATGGAGCCGATCCTTGACTTCTTCCCAGATTGCCGCCCGTTTCAGGCTTTTTTCAGCGGTTTCATCAAGGATTTTCCTATTGTTCATCCCGGCGATCCGCAGCCCGTAGACGACATTTTCGTAAATTGATTTGGGGAAGGGGTTCCATTTCTGAAAAACCATGCCCACCCGGCGGCGCAGCTCGATAACATCGAGACGGCGGTCGAAGATGTCCCGCCCGTCAATGGTGATCCGGCCGTTAATGCGGATCAGGTCAATGAGGTCATTCATGCGGTTAAGGCAGCGAATCAGGGTGGATTTGCCGCAGCCGGAGGGCCCGATAAGGGCGGTTACCTTATGGCGCGGGAAAGCCATGCTTATATCGAACAGCGCCTGTTTCTCTCCATAGTACAGGTTGAGGTTCTTCACCTCAACAACGGCGTCGCTAACTTCTTTTATGGCGGGGTTGGCTCGAGGCATTTTATTTCTTTTTTTAGTGGGTTATCAAACATGATATATCCGCAAAAAGGCCATCAAACATCAGTGACGGCATAATGCTTTCGCATCTTATTGCGCAGATGGATGGCCGTGCTGCACATGGCCAGGACGATCAGGATCAGGAGCATGGTGGTAACATAGACCATGGGCTTGGCGGCTTCGGAGTTCTGGCTTTGGAAGCCGACATCGTA
>CAYWUR010000313.1:0-2242 GCA_964460745.1 uncultured Desulfobulbia bacterium
ATCGAGAAACGCGGTGCCGACATACTGAGACTATGGGTATGTTCCAACGATTTCACGCAATTGGGACATTTCATGGAATATCCTTAATCAAAACATAGTTCTCTGATATCCTGCCAGTTTTCCACGGTTTGCAGATCGTGTTTGCCGTGATTCCACGGCTGGCTGTAAACCATTGGGGTTATGCCGTATTGATTAAGTATGACACAGGTTTGGGCGCGATCATCTACAAAGTAGTCAAGTCCCAGTTCTTTGATATATTGCGCTTTTTTATCGTGGTCTCCCATGGCTACGAGCCTTGATCGGTCAAAAATATCCTGCCCCAAAGCAGTGGCCAGCCACTCGGCAATAGGCGGTTCTTGTTGGCGGGCGGTTACAAAGGTGAGTGGCGCAAATTGCGCAAATTCGCCAAGCACGGTAACCGCATGGGGCATCGGTTTTAATCCCACTGCCAGTGGATTTTGCAGCAATCGTGTAAAAATTTCCTGTACGACCGGCGGGTCAACGTCCAGACACCTTTCTACTTCGAATTCGGTTATATCCGCCGGAGAAATCCGGTCAAGGCCATAGTCCTGCCGGGCGATTCTGATAAACGCCTCCACCGTGTCGGCCACCACGCCGTCAATGTCAAAACCGATTTGACGCGGATGAATTTTATTCGTGCCGTTCACACACATATTCTCAAAATGCACGATAGCCTTTTTGTAAGACCAGTGGGTTTGATATTTGAACATTTACGGATTTGGTCTGTCCGTTATATTCATGATTGGCTGTTCCTCCGAGGTGTAATAACTCTGTTCGATTTCTTTTACCTGGCGGAGCAGTTCCTCATTGGCTGGCGCCGGGATGCCAAGGCGGTGGGCTTCTATTACTATGGCGCCGTTAATCGCGGCAATTTCCGTGGGACGCTTTTTTATTACGTCCTGCAGCATGGAAGAAAGGTTGCGGCTGGTGGCCCGGCAAACCCCAAGAGTTGCGGCTACCGGATCATCATCTATTATGATTCCCATGGCGCGGGCTACACTTTCCGCTTCCCGGACGGCACTGATAAGTTTTTTTTTGGCGTCGGATATTTCCAGAAGTTGGCCGTTTTTACAGCGCAGGATAGCAGTAAGCGCATTGATTCCCACATTTATAAACAGCTTGGCCCAGACATGCTTGATGATATTATCGGTAATGACGGTTTCGAGATCCGCCGCGGCAAGCAGGGCGGCGGTTTTTTTTAGTTTAGCGGCAACCGGGCGGGGCTGTTGCTTGACAAAACCGAGCCTGGTGATTCCTCTGCCGGCGTGACGGACATGCCCGGGAGCAACAAGCGTTGCCCCCTGGGCGGTAACGCCGATGGCTATGGCGGCGGCCAAAGATGTTGAATACAGCTGTGGAAGATGGCTGATGCCATTTTGCAGGCTGACCAGCAGGCTGCCGGGTGTAGCAAGGGGAGCGGCGCTTTTAAGTCCGGCCTGAACATTACCTGATTTTACGCAAAGCATAATCAGGTCGGCGGAACCTATGGCCGCCGGGTCGGCGGTGGCGTTGACGGCGCAATGACTTTGCCGGCCGTTTTCTTCCAGAATCAGCCCTTTGTCCGCAAGCAGTGCGGCTCGATCACGATTATGGTCAAGTAACCATATTTCGTCATGCCGGCCCTGATCCCCGTCAGCGGCAGGATTACGCTTTACCGAAATGGAAGCAGCTATTAAACAGCCCAAGGCTCCAGGTCCTATAACGACGATTTTCATTTTTGCACCAATCCGTCTGGTAATGAAAAACGTTTTATCGCCGGAAACCTGACGAAATTCTTCGACAGGCTTCCGGGCTTGTGCAAGGTCCGCAGGTATAAGCCGGCTACTGCCGCTGCACAATTTTTATTCGGTGTATTTTCCGTCTTCTACAATCACCTTATACACATATCCTGACCCGAAATCTTTGTTGGCCCGGAGTGTTCCTTCCACGGTAACGACTTTTCCCTTTTCAGGCGCCGCCGCCGATGTGGTGACTAAATCGTGGGTTTTGTCTTTTGGTGATCCGGTGCCGTCCTGGATATGAATCCAGTTTTTGCCCATGATGTTAAGGGAAACCTTCATTACCTTGCCGCGGACCATGATGTCTTTTCCGTCCAGCGCGGCGGCTTTTTCAAAAAGTTCGCCAACCGTATAACCGTTGGCGCCGGTCGCCTTGTCAATTTTAAGCTTGGCAAAAGGGACAATGGCCTGGCTGCTGCCGACGACCGCGTCGCCTGCTTTTT
>CAYWUR010000314.1:0-2205 GCA_964460745.1 uncultured Desulfobulbia bacterium
AAAAATCCGGTAATTGAATCGGCATGAAACTTTTTTTATTTCGATCAGGGAGGTCTCGATAAGCAGGCGGTCATCGTAAGCGGCCGACGCCTTGTATCTGGAGTAGCACTCGACCACCGGCATTACAAATCCCCGTTCTTCAATGTCGCGGTACGTAAAGGCCAGAGCCCGCATATACTCGGTACGGCCGATTTCAAAAAAACGCAGATAATTAGCGTAATACACCACCCCGGCGGCATCGGTGTCGCCGTAAAGGACTCTGTAGGTGGTGCGGTGGACGGGATCAGGCATATCGATTTTCATGCTTTTTCCCGGTCGGCTTCCAGCAATTTTTTAAAAAATATTTGGCCATTGTCAAGAAGGCAATTAATCTCCCCCGCGTTTTTTTCAGTAAACTCAAGGCCGCAGCCCTGTGCCGTCCGGCGGGAATCAAAGAGAACCATCGGTACCGGCAGATCGGCGTGGGTCCTGCTGCTGATGGGGGTGAAGTGGTCCATGGCCACGACCAGTCGGAAGGCCGGCTGCCCTGCCGACTCGGTTAAGCCCTTAAAAATAGGTGCGACGATTTTTTGATCAAAGTCTTCGATCGCCTGAATTTTTTCCTTAATCAGGCCCTGGTGGGCCGCCTCGTCCGGCGCCTCGACATGCACGAAAACAAAATCGTTTTTTTGCAGCGCGGTCAGAGCCGCCTGGGCCTTGCCGGCATAGTTGGTGTCCAGATAGCCGGTCGCGCCCGGCACATTGATAATTTCAAGGCCGCCGTAGACGCCGATGCCTTTCAGAAGATCAACTGCTGAGATCAGAGCGCCGTTTATGCCGTATTGCTCTTTGATGGTGGGCATGACCGGCGCTTTGCCTTCGCCCCACAGCCAGATGGCGTTGGCCGGCTGCCGGCCGTTTTGCCGCCTGATCTTATTTACTTCGTGTTCCATCAGCCGCGGGCAGACCGTCTCCAGCAGGATTTTCAGATCGGGAAAGTTTAGATACCGATTCCAGTATTCAGTTACTTCCCGACCGGAATAGTCATGGGGGGGCACGGTTGTCAGTCCCGGCAGTTCACCTTTATAAACGAGGAGATGCCGATAGCTGACGCCGGCATGAAAATGCATGCGCTCGGCGTTTGCAGTCCCGGCTATTGTCCGATTAATCATGTCGATTAACGAGCGTGCTTCTGCTGTCGTGATATGGCCGGCGCTGTAGTCGGCCATGCTCAGGCGGCCGTCTGCCGTGCGGTCCAGAGTCACGAGATTGCAGCGGCAGGCGATTTCGTCGTTTGCCAGTTCCACTCCCATGCTGGCCGCCTCCAAAGGGGCGCGACCGGTATAATATTTTTGCGGCTGATAACCGAGCAGGGACAGATTGGCCACGTCGCTTCCCGGCGGATAGCCGTCGGGAATAGTTCTGGTCAGCAGAAGTTCGCCGTGCCGGCTGAGATAATCCATGGCCGGGGTCTGCGCCGTCTCCAATGGAGTGCGGCCGTCCAGGGCGGGCAGCGGCAGGTCCCCCATGCCGTCGCCTATCAGGATGATGTATTTCATCGCATTACTCATCCCGGTCCGTTAAAATTCTGATTTTCACCGTCCGGTCGGTGCAGATATCCAGCCGGTCGACCTCGGCCAGCGCTTCGCCGACATCGGCCTCGCAGGCTTCATGGGTTCGCATGACAATGGGCACTATGCCGTCCTGCCGCCGTCCTTTCTGAATAACCGATTCCAGGCTTATGCCGTGCTTGCCGAGAATTCCGGAAATTGTCGATAAAACGCCGGGCTGGTCCGTCGCGCTGATTCTGAAATAATATGGGCAGCGCAGTTCCGCCATGGGCGTGATGCGCCGCCGGCTGATATGTTCCGGCAGATAAGCCAGGGCCGGCACTCGATTGACGGCGCTGCTCAAAATATTTCTGGAAATATCGGCCACATCCGCTACCACGGCGCTGCCGGTGGGCATCATGCCGGCGCCGAGGCCATACAATAGAATATTGCCGACCATGTCGCCGGTAATATGAACGGCATTGTATGCGCCGTTGATATTGGCCAGCAGGTGTTTTTCCGGCACCATGGCGGGATGGACCCTGGCCTCCACATGGTCGCCGTGATTGCGGCTGATGGCCAGCAATTTGATCCGGTAGCCGAATTCCCTGGCAAAATCGATATCAACAGGTTCAATCCGGGAAATGCCCTCGATGTTGATGTCATTGAGATCAAT
>CAYWUR010000315.1:0-2181 GCA_964460745.1 uncultured Desulfobulbia bacterium
CCGGACTTAATCGCAGTCTTTTTGAGATGGTCAATATTCGTGATCAATGTTCGTGGGTTCACGCGAACGAGCCGGACAAGGCGACCGATAAATCCATGGATCTGGTGCGGATGGCGGTGGCCAAGGCCCGTCTTATTCAACCACTGCCGGAACAGACGGTGCCTGTTACAGCCAAGGCGTTGGTGGTGGGCGCCGGCGTTGCCGGCATGACGACGGCCCTTAGCCTGGCCGCGCAGGGATTTCACTGTTATCTCATTGAGAGACAAAAAAATATGGGCGGTAATTTTAAGCATCTGTCTCATACTATTTATGGTGAAGATACCGCCGGATTCTTGAAAAATCTTACCAGGCAGGTGAAAAACAATAAACTTATTGATGTGTTCACCGATAGTGAATTACTGCAAACCCACGGTTTTGTCGGAAATTTCTCCTCAATCGTTAAAACGGGCGAAGGGGAACAAGGCAAGGAGCAGACCATTGACCACGGCGTAGTAATTATCGCTACCGGCGGTCGGGAACATCGGCCGGACAAATATCTGCTCGGCAAATCCAAGAAGGTGATGACCCAGCAGGAATTGGAAAAGCGTCTTGCCGGTCGGGCCAAAGACAGGGCGCCCGCCTCGGTGGTCATGATTCAGTGCGCGGGTTCCAGGGGCGACGATTTGGCGTATTGCAGCAAGATCTGCTGCAACAACGCCGTGAAGAACGCCCTCAAGATTAAGGAAATAAATCCGCAATCCCAGGTGGTTGTTTTATACAGGGATATGCGGACTTACGGCTATGCGGAAGACGCCTATCGCGAGGCGCGTGAAAAGGGCGTGCTTTTTATTCCATACGACATGGATCGTAAACCGGAGGTCTTTGAAAAGAGTAAAAAAATCCATGTTTCTTTTTACGACCCCATACTTCGGGAAGAGATGACCATGCAGCCCGGTCTGGTTGCTTTGAGCGTCGGCGTCGTACCCAGGGACACCGAGACTTTGAGTAAACTTCTCAAGGTTTCTGTCACGGCGAATAACTACTTCCTGGAGGCTCATGTGAAACTGCGGCCGGTGGAAATGGCGGTGGACGGTGTTTATGTCTGCGGCTTGGCCCATTCGCCCAAACCGGTCGATGAGACTATCGTCCAGGCCCAGGCCGCGGCGGCCAAAGCCGCTATTCCTCTGGTCAAGGGCTATGTGTCCGTTGAACCGATTGTTTCCAATGTTAATAAGGATCTTTGTATCGGCTGCGGTCTGTGCGCCAGCCTTTGTCCGTACCAGGCCATTCAGATTCAGACCATCGACAAAAAACGCAAGGCCGAGACCATCGTGGCATCATGTAAGGCGTGCGGCATCTGCGCTGCGCATTGTCCGACTTTTGCCATTTCAATGGGCGGTTTTACCGATGCCCAGATAACGTCGCAGATCGAGGCCTTTGGGGAAAAAGTGCAGGAAGAGGCCGAAGCCTAAAAAAACAGGAGCATTTTATTTATGAGCGACAAGGAATTTGATCCCAAGATTCTGGGATTTCTCTGTAATTGGTGTTGTTATGCCGCCGCGGATGCGGCCGGTGTTTCCCGTTATCAGTATCCGCCGAATTTGCGCACAATCAGGGTGATGTGTACCGGTCGCATTGATCCGACTTTTATTTTGCGGGGCTTTGCGGCGGGGGCGGCCGGCATTTTTACCGGCGGCTGACAACTTGGCGAATGCCATTACCAGTTTGGTAATTATGACGCAATGGGCATGAATGCCGTGGTGCATAAGATTTTGGCGAAAATAGGCCTCAAGCCGGAAAGATTCAGCCTACAGTGGGCCTCGGCCGCCGAAGCGCCGCGCTTCGTCAAGTTGATCACGGATTTTACCGCACAGATTAAGGAGTTGGGTCCCCTAGGCGAGGCGGAAGGGCTTGAGCCCCTGGAAGTCGAGAAAAGGCTGGCCGGTGCCCTGGCCCTGGCCTCCGGCAAAAAACTGCGAATCGGCTATGGTAATGCCGCCAAGGCTATCCGTAAAGAGGGAATATTTACTCAGGATCATATCGATACGGTCATTAACGACAAGATAAGCAAGACTATCGAAAGCGGCCTGGCCGGCTGAAAATTAGTAAAAGTTCACCGGCAAACTTTGATGGCGTCGTAAAAAGTCCGATCTACTGCGTTGTACCCCGCGAGGGGGTATAAATAGCGCATTTTCGGAGTCT
>CAYWUR010000316.1:0-2158 GCA_964460745.1 uncultured Desulfobulbia bacterium
ATAGCTGCTCGTTGCTGCTGCATAATCCGGAAAAAAGCGGGTTGATAACCTGGCGGGGCGGGAGCAGGCGTAACCCGGCAAGCGCCTTATCCTGATCGGCAGCTTGGAGGAGAGCTAATATTTTACGCTTGCCCTTTTGCCCTTTTATTCCGCCAACGGGCTTTTTTTGCGTCATAGGCCGCACATAATCCACAGACTTCGGAATGTAACTCTGGGCTTATCCCTTTTTAACAGCCCTGCCGATAGTTATGCCCAGTTCCTTACAGGCCTTTAAGTCTTCGTGGGTCGGGACATTTTTTACCTTGATGCCGGGATCGACTATTTCTATTTTTAATTCCTCCAGCGCCTGATTCAGATGCTTTACGGCCTCGCCGCTCCAGCCATATGAACCGAAAGCGGCACCGATCTTGCCTTTTGGGCGCAAGCCTTTCAGGTAGGTGAGAATATCGGCCAGCCGGGGCAGCATGCCGTTATTGAGGGTCGGGGAGCCAAAGATCAGGGCCTTGGCGTCTAATACTTCGGTAACAACGTCGCTACGGTGATTTACCCGGAGATTATAAAGACTGGTCTCGACGCCGGCCGATATCAGGCCGGACAGGATAGCCTTGGCCATTTTTTCGGTGCTGTGCCACATGGTATCATAGATGATCAGCGCCTTCTGTTTGGCCTCCTGCCGGCTCCAGCGGCCGTAAGCCTCGATGATCTCGGCAGGGCGGCGGCGCCAGATCAGGCCGTGGTCCGGCGCGATCATGTCGATTTCAAGGCCGATTTCCTGAATTTTTGTCAGCAGTTTCTGTAGGAGCGGGGCATAGAGCAGCAGAATATTGGCGTAATATTTAGCGGCATGTCCCATGAGTTCGGGATAATCCACCTCGTCGTCGAAGCGGGCCGAGGTCGCCCAGTGCTGCCCGAAACCGTCACTGGAAATGAGCAGCTTGTCTTCCGGAATATATGACATCATACTGTCGGGCCAGTGGATCATCGGCGTTTCGACAAATTGGACGGTCTTTTTGCCGAGACTGATGCTTTCCCCTGTTTTGACTACTTCATAAGGCCAGTCTTCCCGATGGAAATGGTTCAAGAGCGCCTTTTTGCCGTTGGCCGAGCAGAACAGCTTTTCGGGCTTTGCCAGTTCCATGATCTGCGGCAGGCTGCCGGAATGATCCATTTCCACATGATTGACAATCAGGTAATCAATTTTGCCCGGGTCCGTCAGCTGCCGGATCAAATGCGTCAAAGAACCAGCATGATTTTCCTTGACGGTATCAAAAAGGGTGACCTTTTCATCCATAATCAGGTAGGCGTTGTATGTTGTCCCCTTATATGTGGAATAGCCATGAAAATCGCGGATATTCCAGTCGAGGGCGCCAACCCAGTAGATATCTTTTTTTATTTCAACAGGTAACATTTTTTCTCCTTAATACAGCGGCCGCGTTGTTATTTCTCCTCACCGACCGGCAATGTAAAAATACGCTTGCCCAGTTCGGCGTCCAGCATGAACAGCCCGTTGGCCTCCTTGCCGATGAGTTTAAGTTTGTCAACTATCTCGCCGGCCGAGGCCTCTTCCTCCACCTGCTCGGAGACAAACCATTGTAGAAAGATGTTGGTTGCATGATCACGTTCATCCAGCGCGAGGTTGACCAGATTGTTGATCAGACCGGTGACCTTTTGCTCATGGGCCAGAACGTGTTCGAAAACCGCTAGCGGTGACTCCCAGTTCGCCATCGGCTGCATGATTGCCGTCAGCGTGACCCGGCCGCCCCGTTCCTGAACGTAACCATACATTTTCATGGCGTGAAGCATTTCTTCCTGGGTTTGCATCCGCATCCAGTTGGCAAAACCTGAGAAGCTGGTCGCCTGGAAAAAGGATGACATCGACAGATAAAGATATGAGGAAAAAAACTCGGCATTGATTTGTTCATTCAGGGCTTTTTCCATTTCAGGGCTCAGCATGATTATTCTCCACTTTTCCAGAGTTTATGCAGGTTACAGTATTCCCGAGCCGTTACCTCCGCCGCCTCGATTTTGAAGACGGCTTCGGGTTGCTCACCGGGGTTCAAATGCTGCCGGTAAACCGTATCGCCGGCGATAATTTCTATCCACTCGATGTAGTGCTTTTTCTCTATCGGATGGGCCACCGAACCGACCTTAACCTTAA
>CAYWUR010000317.1:0-2149 GCA_964460745.1 uncultured Desulfobulbia bacterium
CGCCTCGATCAGCGTGCCGTCCACACTGAAATGTTCTTTTGACAAAAGCTCGGCGCGGCCCCGGAGTTATTGCTTGATCGCCCTGCTTGCATGCCAGGGGCGCTTCCGTTGGGCGCGGATATCTCCGCACCGCACCCGGTGATCTTGTTACGTTCCCGGCAGGGACTTTTTAATCATCCTGTCGGATATTCCGCTATTATGGTATATATATTGCTGTAATATCTGGGGATGAGCCTTCTACGGAGAGAATCAAGTATGAAAAAACGTTTGTTCGGCAAAACCAGATTAATGTTCGTCTCCCCTTGGTTGCAGGTGGCGGCCATTGGTTTGTTGACTTTGATCATAGTCATTTTTGCCGCCAATAATATCCAGCGTGAAAAAAATCTTCTGACCGAAAGTCTGTTCCGCAAAGGGTTGGCGTTAACCCGTTTTGTCGGCGCCGGCACCCGTGCTTTCATGATGAGCGGCATGATGGGTTTGCTTGGTGTTTCAGGAGTGGAGCAAACACAACATTTAATTGAGCAGACTTCTGAAGATCCTGATATCCAGTATATAGCAGTGATTGACAGTACCGGCCTGATTCTGGCCCATAGTGACAGCGCCAGGATCGGAAAAAATATCGGCCGGGACATAAAGGCTTTGTTTGCCCCGGGACCGTCGGGCATTATGGGTAACAGCAAATACCATATTGTCTCGCCGACCGGTACTCGCCAGAAAGTATTTGAGGTGGTAAGCCCGTTTGAACCTTTCAGTCACAGGCGGGGCAGTTCTTTTACGAGAGGGATGCAGGAGTGGCTGCCGCCTGGATATGTCGAGCAATGGAAAGATTTTTTTTCGGCCGATAATTCGAAAAAAAATGCCGGCGGTCGTCAATTGAGCTCTCGACCGGTTACGCTGATCATGTTAGTGGGGCTTGATATGACGGAGTTGGAAACGGCTGTAAGAGACTACCGTTACCAGATTATTTTTCTGTCTTTGTCCTTACTGTTTGTCGGCTTGGGCGGCTGGATTTCTCTGCTGGCCGCCCAGGGTTACCGCGTCTCACAGGATACGCTTAACCGCGTGCAGGCTTTTACCGGACTGCTTATTTCAAGACTGCCTGTCGGTATTATTGCTACAGACTCGACGGGCAAGATAAAAACATTTAATCAGGCGGCCTCTCATATGACCGGCATCGAGGCTGTTGATACCATAAACCACGGCCCTGCCGAGGTCTTGCCGTCGACCGTGGCCGATTTTGTTGATTTATCCGGCGGTGACGACGAGACATGCGTCGATGTGGCGGAGCGCGAAATTACCCTGACCACGAACGGTAAATCGTTTGCCCTTCATTTGAGTTCGGTGCCTGTCTGTAATCAGGAGGGAACATACATGGGCAGGGTGTTGCTCATGTATGATTTTACCGAGTTGAAAAAGCTTGAGAAAGAGGTGCAGCGTCACGACCGGCTGGTAGTCCTGGGCAAGATGGCCGCCGGGGTGGCCCATGAGGTGCGGAATCCTCTCAGTTCCATTAAAGGCTTCGCCACTTTGTTAGGCTCTAAGTTTAAGAAAGGCAGCGAAGAACAGGAGGCCGCCAATCTGCTGGTCCATGAAGCTGAGCGGCTGAATCGCAGCATAACCGAACTTCTCAATTATGCTCGTCCTACGCCGCTCAGGATAGCGCCGGTTGATCTTGAAAAGATATTAGGCGATTCCCTGAAGTTGGTAAGTACCGATGCCGCCGCTCTCGGTATTGATATTCATCTGGAGGTTAAGCCGGCCCTGGCTGGAATGACCTCCAAGGTGCGGGTGGATCCGGATCGTTTGAACCAGGTTCTGTTAAATCTCTATTTGAATGCCATGCAGGCCATGGGAAACGGCGGGGTCCTAACTGTAAGTGCCGATTTTGAAAAAGAAACTGGTATTGTCAAGATAGTGGTGCGTGATAGCGGCAGCGGCATCCCGGCTGATCTTCTCGATCGGGTCATGGATCCTTATTTTACCACCAAGGCCGACGGGACCGGGTTGGGACTGGCAATGGTCCATAAGATTATAGATGAACATGGCGGCGCCATCCGGTTTGCCAGCCGGGAAGGGCAGGGCACCGAGGTAACGATTACCCTGCCGGTTTGAGGTTTGTAAGCGTTCCATGAGCACCCTGAAACGCTTA
>CAYWUR010000318.1:0-2149 GCA_964460745.1 uncultured Desulfobulbia bacterium
CTACCAGAAAAACTGATGCGGAATAATAGCGGTAGCGCCATGTCTTCCGGGCAGACATTAACGAAACAAATCGGTCCGCTGGGTGAGATAACAGATTAACAAGCCGCCGCCCATTGCCAGCAGCCCCATAACGCGCAACAAAGCGGGACGCATCTGAATAAGTTGCAGCAGCCACCGCCGCATTGCTTCCGGGCAAGCGACATACGGCAGGCCCTCGAAAATAAAAAGCAACCCTAAAAATGTAAAAAATAATTTCATATTATCTGATCCTTATTTCTTCTCGCTTGACGCACTATATCACAGATCCTCAAAATAAGCGTAACAGTTCACTCCGCACAGCAGTCCACTAACCGACCGGCAAAAGAAAATTGATTGACTTTTTTCACGGTAAAAATTAATAATAACGATTTGCTTAATTATAAAAGGTCAATAAATAGTGCCGCCATCGGCATATTTGTTATGTGTCCATCAATAGTGGGTGCTGTCATCCCGGTATTTTCCCCCAAAAAAGTAGTCAAAAAGAGTTGATATGAACGATACCAGCAGTTCAAGATATACTGAGGCCGGTGTAGATATAGACAAGGGAAACGAATTTATCAGTCGGATCAAAAATATCGTTTCCTCGACATTCGAGCGCGGGGTCCTGACCGACATCGGAGGGTTCAGTGGTCTATTCGCGTTAGGCGGCGCCCAGTTTTCCGACCCGGTTCTGGTGTCCTCCACCGATGGAGTCGGCACCAAACTTACCATAGCAAAATTATGCAACAAGCATGACACGATCGGCTTGGATCTGGTCGCCATGTGCGTTAATGATATAGCGGTGAGTGGCGCCAAACCCCTTTTTTTCTTGGATTATCTGTCGGTCGGCAAACTTGAAGTTGACATGGCAACGGCCGTAATAAAAGGCATCGCCGATGGATGCAGGATCTCAAAATGTTCCCTCATCGGCGGAGAAACCGCAGAGATGCCGGGACTCTATGCCGCAGGCGACTATGACGTCGCCGGATTCGTCGTCGGCGTCGCCGAGCGCGACAAAATAATCGACGGCTCCGACATTAAAGTCGGTGACCGGATAATCGGCCTGGCATCTTCTGGCCTGCATAGCAACGGCTATTCCCTGGCAAGAAAAGTCTGCTTTGAGGAGCTTGGGCTACATGTAGATGATTACATCAAGGAACTGGGATGCACCCTCGGCGAGGAATTATTGAAGCCCACCCGCATTTACTCAGAGGCTCTGCTGAATCTGACGAAAAATTTCAAAATCAGTGGCCTAATTCATATTACCGGTGGCGGTTTTATCGAAAATATTCCAAGAATCCTGCCGAATGGCAGCCGGGCAATAATTCACAAAAACAGTTGGCCGGTGCCGCCTATCTTTAATTTTATCCAGAAAAACGGCAAAATAGCGCCTCAAGAAATGTGCCGCATCTTCAATATCGGCATAGGCATGGTTGCCATTGTCGATGAAAATATAGTTGAAGACGTTATGCATCAACTTAAGGCATTGGGAGAATCCCCATATCTTATCGGTGAGATAAAAGCCCGGCCAAACAAAAAAAAGACTCCGCCTATCGAAATGGATTGGGAGTAACGCCCCACCCTGGTGCTTGTACCACGCGATCACTTAGACGATAATCACCCGCCACAATCCGCCTCTCCCCCCTTTATCTTGTAAAGGGCATGATCCAGGCTGTGTAAAACGACCTCCAAATTCTCGCCCGCGGCCTTTTCGCTGCCAGGCAGGTTAACGATCAAACTATTCTTTCTTATACCGGCGATACCGCGGGAAAGGACGGCGTATGGCGTCTTTTGAAAACTTGCCTGCCGCATGATTTCACCTATGCCCGGCACCTCTTTCTCAATCACCAAACTGGTGGCTTCGGGAGTCACATCCGTAGGAGAAACCCCCGTCCCGCCACAGGTAATAATCAAATCTATGCCGCGTTGATCAACCCAGGCAAGCAGAACAGCGGTAATCGCCTCCTGCCGATCAGGGATAATATCATATGCCAGCAATTCATAGCCGTTGGCAAGCAGCATTCTCTTAAGGCGTTCCCCGCTGGTGTCTTGCCGTTCTCCCCGGGCGCCCTTGTCGCTGATGGTCAATACGCCACAGGTATACACGATCACTAATTTCGCCCCCTTTCGA
>CAYWUR010000319.1:0-2145 GCA_964460745.1 uncultured Desulfobulbia bacterium
GATAATCCTTCGGTATCCTTGATCAGCAGCCACGACGGCACCTTGCTTCCTTCAACTTCACCGGAAACGATAAAATAGGTAAGTGAAAAGTTACAGGTAATAAGCACCGGCGCATTTTCATCAGGACCATTAATAGAGTAGATGTCTTCCTGAACCACCATGGGCCGTTGCGGGTCGGTAAAAATATTAAGCCGTTCCAGCAGCAGAGGGAAAAGAATATCACCTTGCAGGTCAGAAAGGACAACGATGCCGGCATATTTTGCGATCAGCACGGAGGCAATCATCGCTTCCATAAGCGGATCATCCGTCATTTCACAGGGAAAGTTAATGGAGGGGAAACCCAGAGGTTTGAACTTTTTATTAACAGCGGCGCGGCGCGCAACGATATTATCTTCCAGAACCGCGCGCATTGTCCTGGCGCCGGTATCAATAACCATATCTTTCAGCCCGCCTTCCTGGAGCTGAGCGGTCAGGGCAACGGTATCATCAAGATTGTCTCCCTTCACCGCCAGCGGACACCCCGTTTCCTTGGCAAGATCAGCCATGGCCTGGCAATTGTCCCGATTGGCGCCGTACAGCAGAGGTTTGCGTTCCCCGCAAAGTTTCACGGCGGCCGACAGATAGGAACTATCGTCACTCATCAGAATAATATTGGCGTCATCGGCGCCGTCAAGAACCCTTTGCAGCAGATCGCAAAAGGCGGCTTCGTCGCCGTTGCCGTCCTTAACCGCAATCAGATCCGCTTTTAACATGACACCGACCCGTTCATAGCGCAACGATTTAAAACGTGCCAGACGACCATCTATCTCGTCGTCATTCATGGCGGTTGTCACCAGCACCCCGATACCGGTCGGATTCTCGAAACGTTTTTCGTGCCGGAACAGACAGGTCTCGCCGCCTATGGTAAACGTCTTGTCGCTCGCCCCGAGTTTAATAGTCCTGATCGGCGGCGCCGAGGCCTCGCCAATGGTTTCTTTTACCTCATCACTCACGTAGGGGCATTCGCCAATCTCTATCTGTCCGGCCGCCACTTTCATAGCAAAAGCCAGGCAAGTCGGGATACCGCATTCCCCGCAATTCTTTTTTGGCAACATTTTGAGGATTTGTATGCCTGTTAAAGCCATCTGTATGTTCCTCCGTAATCAGAGGACGAAAGTCGGGAAAAATCTGCTTTCCGTTCTTGTCCCCTTTTTTTCTCTATTTTCTAAGACCCTTGGTATCGCAATTCCGTCCTATGTCTTCAGGCCTATACCGCGGCCTCCATGGAGAGAGCGGGATGCCCTTTTTCCTTCAAAAACTTAAGAATATCTTCCTCGGTAGTGCCCTGCTCTTCCGTGGCAATCATATCGAACAATTCAGGCATTCCCTCTTCCTCGCAGCGTTCCATCAGCTTGTCCTTCAATTCTTCCTTAAGCATCTTGGGCAGCCAGACGACCCTTTTCAAACCACCTTCCGACATGAAAAGTTTACGGCTGGTCAGATAATGCTTACTGACCCCCATAAAGCCGGGAGTCTGCGCGCCGCCACCCGCCATGCCGGCCAGCGTTGTAAATTTCATGCCGCTGGGCGTCATGCCCATATAATCGCGGTTAACGACCATGATGCCGTTACATTGGGGCAACATGGCGGCTATGGCCTCAAAACAGCCGCAGGCGGTCATAGGGTTGGTCATGAGGGAGTAACAGCTAACCTCGGGCACCGCCCCGCGGGAAGCCTGGGCAACAAAATCATTTATGCCTTTAAAACTGCCCAACTCCTTATCCAGACATTCACCCTTGTCAATGGGCTGATTGGGACCGGTGGGATTAATCTGAAAAGACGCCTTGCCGTCCAGCCAGTTGTATGCGCCGCACATGCCGACGCGTTCCGGAGTAATCACACAGACATGGCTGGGAGCGAAAGACTGACAGAGGGTACAGGAATAAAAAACCTCTTCCGTTTCATCCGTCATATTGCCTAAACGCAGATCACGCTCCTTATAAACCCTTTTGGCGATTTCCATCACCTCTTCGACCTTCTCCTGAATGGTATAAATCTTCACCTGCACCTTATCGAGAATAGCGCCGAACTCCTGATGCAGTTTGCCGTGCAGCACCTTGCCGATATGCTCAAACGAAAAGCCCTTTTCCACCGCCCCTTTACCAA
>CAYWUR010000320.1:0-2139 GCA_964460745.1 uncultured Desulfobulbia bacterium
CCATAAATAACGGCTATAAAGACCAGTCCCTGGCCGATTGTGGCGTTGATAGGACGGCTCAATGTCGGTAAATCTACTCTTTTCAACCGTATTACCAGAACAAATCGGGCCATTATCGACCACACCCCCGGGGTCACCAGGGATCGGCACTATGAGACGGTAATCTGGAACGGCCAACGCTTTATATTAATCGACAGCGGCGGTATCGAGTTGGATGACGGCGAGGCGCCGGCGGTTTCCGCCAAAAGTATGACGGCAAGCATCCGGGAGCAAAGCCTGTTGGCCGTTAATGAGGCGGATGTCATCCTTTTTATGCTTGATGGCCGGGAGGGCTTGCTGCCTACCGATTATGAGATCGCGGCCCTGCTGCGCAAAACCGACAAGCCCACTTATCTTGTGGTCAACAAGATAGACGGCCCTGAACTTGAAGAGGCCTTGCTGCCGCAATTCTATGAGTTGGGCATCGAAAAGGTCTGGCCGGTTTCCGCCGAACATCGTTACGGCGTTGCCGATCTGTTGAACGATCTGGTGCGGGATTTCACGCCGCCCACGGACCTCGAACAACCTGGCCTGCCGGCCGGGACCATCCGGCTGGCCTGTCTGGGGCGGCCCAATGTGGGCAAGTCGTCATTGATTAACCGCCTGATGGGTGAAGAACGGATGCTGGTCTCGGACATTCCCGGGACGACGCGGGATTCCATAGACACGCTGCTGGCAAGGGGCGAGAAAAATTATTTGCTTATTGACACGGCCGGCATCCGCCGGAAAGGCAAGGTCAAGGGCAAAGTGGAAAAAGTCAGCGTGATGCGGGCTCTGGCCGCCCTGGAGCGTTGCGATCTAGTCCTACTGCTGATTGATGCCGAGGAAGGCATTACCGAGCAGGATACCAAGGTGATCGGCTACAGTCAGGAAAGCGGCCGGGCGTGTCTGCTGCTCGTCAATAAATGGGATTTGGTCAAGGGTGATAAAAAGCGGCAAAAAAATATCCTGGCCGAACTTGAAACGGCCACGCCGTTTGTGGGATTCGCGCCGGTTTTAACCATCTCCGCCTTGACCGGCAGCGGTATCAAGCGCATCTTTCCGGCCATAGAGGCGGTGTATGAGCAATACGGCAAGAGCTTTCCGACCAACCGTTTAAACCGCCTCCTGCAACAGGCGACCGCTATGCATCCGCCGGCCATGCACCGCGGCAGAAGAATAAAATTTTATTATACCACCCAGATTGCGACCAAGCCGCCCGCCTTTTTGATGATGGTCAATTATCCCAAGGGAATCCATTTTTCCTATCACCGCTATCTGGTCAACCGTTTTCGGGAGGGACTGGGGCTGGATAAGGTTCCTGTCCGGATAATGTTTCGGGAACGAAAAAGAAAAAAATACGGTTGATGTTCAGACGATGTTCCGACAGCCGGCGGCGGGTTATTTTATGGCCTCCAGGCTTTCGGCGCCGGTCCTGATTTTTACAACCCGGTTGACATTGGCGACCGAGATGATCCCGTCACCCGGTGATCCGGTGCATGCCGCATTACGGATAATGTCCACTATACGCAGATCATCGCGGTCGCCGCAAATAAGTGCCAATTGCGCCATGCTGTTCATTTTTCTGCCGAACTGCATGCTGACCTTTGCCGTATCAGGATCAATGTTCCGGCCGACCGCGGCCACCTTGGTTACAGAGGCGTTTATAATTCCCGTCTTTTCAAGGGCATCCAGAACTTCTTCGACCCGGTCTTCCCGGATAATGGCTTTAATTTCTTTCATTTCTTTCCTCCCCGTTATCCCTGACAGCGCCTTACACCCTTCAGCGGGCAAATTTTAGGCAGGGCTTAAACGAGCGCGGCGCGGCATGAAAAAGGTAACAGAATACAGCTAAGAACGCAAAAAACAAATCCCGGTTTTAAAACAAAAGGGGACGGATTTATTTTTTGACAGCAAAGATGCAGCCTGGTAATAGTTGTCTATGCCTAGACAAGCCCGATTAGTTTTACCGAATTGTCCGCATCATATTATCCAGCGCGGCCATAATCGGCAGGTTATTTTTGTTGGAGATGAAGATTATTTGTATTATCTGAATAATCTTCGTGAGTGGAAACAAGAGTTGGGTTGTAAAATCTATGCCTATTGTCTCATGACCAACCA
>CAYWUR010000321.1:0-2125 GCA_964460745.1 uncultured Desulfobulbia bacterium
GAACGCCGGCCTGTCACGCCGGAGGTCGCGAGTTCGAGTCTCGTCGGCCCCGCCAAAAGTGACAAGGGTTGTAACCTTTATCGGTTACAACCCTTTTTTTATGATGTGTCTCCTCGAACTAGGTTTTGTTCTGCGGTCAACGCCATTAAACAGCTTCAGTCCAACCATGCCGAGCAACAACTCAACAGCCACCGCACAAGATTAACACAATGAATATCAACCCCCTTGTATTCAAGGGTTCCTTCGTTTTCATCCATTGTCAACAGTATATTTTTGCCCAACTGGAGATATGAATCCGCCAGGGGAAATGCTCCTGTAGTTAGTCGCAAATGAGTTGATTCTTACAGGATAAAATCATTGCTATGATTTTTGTTAACATATGATTCATCTGCGTATTCTTCCTTTAAAAAATTTTGAATATCCGCAAGGGTAATATGCTGGCCCTTATTATTCGCAGATCGAATGTAAGAGCGCACTGCCTCTTGATGAGAAGCACTAACTGCATAAACAGGGCGCCCCCGCATCTTTGCAGGTTCGTTAAGCAAATTAGGGTCACGGTTATAGTCTGCCATGATCCGCGGATAGAATATCATGTGTCAGCTACTCAGTAAAGTATCAATTCATATGCGACGAACTATAAGTGTAGCCATCCCGTTAGTTTTTACGAGTCCATCAATCCTTAATATGCCATGTAATAGTCGGCTGCGGTCCGTAGTTTGACCATCTCTTTCAGGGGGATCGGCTTAAAAAACTTCTGGGACACTTTTTTAAGAGGATCAGCCGGGGTGCCTATCCCGGAGACCATAAGGTAACCGGAATTAACATAGAACTCCGCGCCGCGTTCCTTGATGTCAAGCAGTAATTCGCCGTAAGTTTTCGGCACCGCGTTCATTGCCATGCCGAATTGCCGGGACAGGGCCTGTCTGAGGGTTTCCGGAATTTTGTATTTCTCAATATCGTCCCTGCCGGACCAGCCGATTTTAAAAGTATTAACAGCGCCGGCATCCACCAGCACCTTTACACGGTAACCTTCCGCCAGGGCCGCCAGCATAATGTTGTAGGCCACACAGATCTGGGCGTCGTCTTGTTTCAGGCTGGTTTTCAGATGCACCATAAATGTTTCCTGCCCTGCCGCTGTCACGGCCATCGGCAGAAGTAACAACAGGGCAAAGACAAGAATGAATGAAACGATATGTTTTTTCATAATCGACTCCTTTTTTTTATTTATCCCTTGACCTTGGAGTATAGTTTAAAGGTTATAGTTTTGGTAGAAGATAAATCAAACATTTTTTGGTGATGACAACAAACATACGTTTAATCAGGAGGTGAGAATTATGACCACCAGAAAAATCGAAGTATTCAGCGCCGGGTGTTCTTTATGCCGGGATACGGTGGAGTTGGTGAATCGGCTGTCCTGTTCATCCTGTGATGTAACGGTTGTTGATATGCAGGATGTTAAAGGGGCGGCCCGTGCCGGAGAACTTGGAGTCAGGTCCGTACCTGCTGTTGCCGTTAACGGTAAACTGGCTGATTGCTGTGCGGGGCGCGGACCGGACGAGGCCACGTTGCGCGGGGCGGGTATCGGCCGGACCATCGGTTAATTACGACAGCACAAACAGCAACGGGCGGCGGGAGATGGACTTCCGGCCGCCCGTTGCTGTTCAATTCAAAAAAGGAGACAGGTATGAAAAAGATCGAGTTTGTTGTTCTTACCGTTGCGCAGCTTGTTTTTCCTGCTCTTGTCTTGGCTCATGATGGTCAGCATGACATGGGGTCGGGGATGATGGGCTGGTGTCACTCCATGGGCTGGCCCATGATGGCTGTCATGTTCCTTTTCTGGGGCGCGGTGCTGGTGGGGATTATCATGCTGATTCGATCGGTATTTTCAAGAGGCGGGAACGATGGTTCGCAAACCTCTGCCGCGGCGCTTGATATCCTCAAGAAGCGATATGCCGAAGGTGAAATAGACCAGGAGGAATTTGAAGAGAAAAAACGGGTGATTGAGGAATAGTGAAAATTTAAGCATCCTTCCGTGCCGGTATGTCCCATACTGTTACCTGAAGCCGTCATGGCTTCAGGTAAAAAACATCGCCGGGGAAATATCAGGTTTTTGCCAAATGATTAC
>CAYWUR010000322.1:0-2112 GCA_964460745.1 uncultured Desulfobulbia bacterium
GGGCAACGGCCTGCGAAGCGTACTTTCGTACATGAAACAGGTCGCCAACGTCGCGGTATTTTTATCTGGAACAGATACCGCCGCCATTGTGTAATCGGACGGTTCGATGTTGCACGCCTCACGGGGTAACGGCAGCGGTAAGACATATGCCGTTACCCGGATCAAAAAGATGTATTTTCCCGCTGTCGATGGCAAGTCGCAGCTTTTGACCGACGCGCACGCGCTGTGCCGGGTCAATACGAGCAATCATGGAAATTCTTTCTTTCCCGATGAGCCGCCGCGCAAATTCCCCGAAATTACCGGCAGGGATATCCGGTCGGCAAGCCGCAACTTCAAAATGCACATAAGCATCCGCGCCCAGCCATTCAAGCAGGCCGGCCTTGACCTCGAAGACCGGCTGCTTGGTGTCTGAGTCGCCGACGGCTGTAATGTGTTCCGGCCGCAGACCGACGATTATCTCGCCACCCTCACGCATAAGTTTGTGCAATGTTGCCGACAGCGGCACTTCGGTCATCGGCAGTTGCAAACGATTACCCTTCCATCTTGCCGGCACAAAATTCATGGCTGGCGAGCCAATAAAGCCGGCGGTAAAAAGATTGCGCGGTTTGTCGTACAGCTCACGCGGCGTCCCGATCTGCTGCACCCGGCCATTGTTCAACAGGGCCAGACGGTCACCCATGGTCATGGCCTCGGTCTGGTCATGGGTGACATACACCATGGTTGTGCCCAGCTTCTTCTGTAGACTGCTGATCTCCAGCCGCATCTGCATGCGAAGTTTAGCGTCCAGATTGGAAAGCGGCTCGTCAAGCAGAAAAACCTCGGGGTTGCGGACAATGGCGCGGCCCATGGCCACCCTTTGCCGCTGTCCACCGGAGAGGCTGCGCGGCGTGCGTTCCAGAAGCCCTGTCAATTCAAGGATCCCGGCCGCCTCCTCCACCCGCTGTTTTATCTCTTGTTTCGGAAGTTTGGCCAGTTTAAGGGGAAACGCCATGTTTTGCCGCACCGTCATATGCGGATAAAGGGCATAGCTTTGGAAAACCATAGCCATCCCGCGATCCCTGGGGTCCACCTCGTTGACCACCTTGCCCTTGACGCGAATGAGCCCTTCGCTGATTGTTTCCAGGCCGACGATCATATTAAGGATGGTCGATTTGCCGCAGCCGGACGGGCCAAGAAGGACAAAAAATTCTCCGGTCCCGATGGTAAAGGACGCCTTGTCGACCGCCACGGTGCCGTCGGCAAACCGCTTGCTCACATTTTCCAACCTTATCTCAGCCATTATTCCCTGCCCTGTTAAATATTGCTGAATTTGATTTACCATTCACCCCGCGGGGTTTCCAACCCATGAAGTGCGGTTTGTTATCGCTAACTACTCCTTAACCGCGCCGACGGTCAAACCGGCTACAATACGGCGCTGAAAGATCAATACCATGATAATCATCGGCACGGTGACCACCACCGATGCCGCGGCGATGGAACCAGTCGGCAGCTCAAACCGTGAACTGCCGGTAAAAAAAGCGATGACAGCCGGTACGGTCCGAGCATTGTTGGTGGAGGTAAGAGAGATGGCAAACAGAAAGTCATTCCAGGCAAAGATAAAAACCAGGATTGCGGCGGTAAAAACACCCGGTGCGGCAAGCGGCACGACAATCTGCCAAAAAGCCTGAAAAGGCGTGGCCCCGTCCACTCTGGCGGCCTTGTCCAGATCCCAGGGTATTTCACGAAAAAAGGCCGCCAGGGTCCAGATAGCCAACGGCAGGGTCAAGGTCATATATGGGATAATGAGGCCCAGCCAGGTATCGAACAGACCGGTCAGCCGCCAGATATTGAAGAGCGGCCCGATTATGGAAACTGGCGGGAACATGGAAACGGCGAGCGCACAGCCGAGGACCAGCCGCTTGCCGGCAAAATCGAGACGGACTATGGCATAAGCGGCAAACATGGCAAGGGTGACGGCCAGCAATGTGGAAATAAGGGCAATGCCGAGAGAATTCCATAAAGCGGCAGGTAACTGAATATAGTGAAAGATTGGCAGGCAGTTCTCGAACGATAAAGGACAGTAGAAAAAACGGTTGTCTAGATCAGAAGAGCAAACCGCAGAACTTCAGTCAA
>CAYWUR010000323.1:0-2099 GCA_964460745.1 uncultured Desulfobulbia bacterium
AAAATATTTGTAATTGGCCGCCTCGCGTTTTCTGAGATCATCGGTATTTTTGACCAGGTTGATGGCCTTGCGCTCGGTTTTTTTGCCGTTTTTGTCCTTCTGGTGGGCGGGACAGTTCTTGACACACACCCCGCAGCCGACGCAGTCTTCCGTGGCCACCTGGATAATGGCCTTGCGGCCTTTATACTGGGTGCCGACGGCATCCGCGGTTTTCAAGGTCTTGGGAGCGCCCTGCAGATCGTTTTTTTGGGCAATCTTGAAACGGATGGCGGCATGCGGGCAGACCAGGGAGCATTGCCCGCACTGGATACAGGTCTCAGGGTCCCATTCGGGGACGTTTACCGCGATATTACGTTTTTCGTACTGCGTGGTGCCGGTCGGCCAGGTGCCGTCGGCCGGCATTTGCGAGACTTTGATCTCATCTCCCTTACCCTCGATCATTTTTGCCGTGACCTTTTTGACAAAATCCGGCGCGTCGGCCGGTATGGTAGGCGGCAGTTCATGACCGCTGATTTTTTTCGGCACGGTGACCTGCTCTATATTGTTAACAGCCGCGTCAACCGCGTCATAGTTCATTTTAACGATTTTTTCACCTTTTCGGCCGTAAGTCTTTTTGATCGCCTCCTTGATGGATCTGATGGCATCCTTCTTGGAAAGTATGCCGGAGATGAGGAAGAAGGCGGTCTGCATGATCATGTTGATGCGGGCGCCAAGGCCGATGGCTCCGGCCAGACTGGTGGCGTCGATTACATAAAAATTTACCTGCTTGTCGATAATTTGTTTCTGGACGGCGCCGGGCAGCGCTTTCCAGACGTCTTTTTTGTTAAAGGATGTTGTGAGCAGAAAGGTGCCGCCTTCTTCCAGGTGGCTCAGCATGTCGTATTTATCGAGAAATGTAAAATTGTGACATGCTATGAAGTTCGCCTTATGGATAAGATAGGGTGCGACAATCTTATTTTTGCCGAACCGTAAGTGGCTGGTGGTAATGGACCCTGATTTTTTGGAGTCATAAACAAAATATCCCTGGGCGTTGTTGTCGGTCTCCGTGCCGATAATTTTAATGGTGTTTTTATTGGCGCCGACGGTGCCGTCCGAACCAAGTCCGAAGAACATTGCCCGCACGACATCATTGCCCTCGATGTTAAAGGCATCCTCGTCGTAAGCCAGGCTCGAGAAGGTCACATCGTCGTCAGGCCCGACACAGAAATGATTCTTGGGCGCCCAGGCCGCCATATTATCAAAGACGGCCTTGGTCATGGCCGGCGTGAATTCAGCGGAACCAAGGCCGTAGCGGCCGCCGAGGATAACCGGCTGATCTTTCATGGCCACCGCCTCAACCGCTTCGCCGACCGCGGTTCTGACATCCTGATAAAGCGGTTCGCCGGTGGCGCCGGGTTCCTTTGTTCTGTCAAGCACTGTAATTCTTTTGACGGTGGGCGGCATGGCGTTAACCATGGCTTTGCCGTCAAAGGGTCGGTAAAGGCGGACTATTAAGAGTCCGACCTTTTTGCCCTGGCTGATAAGGTGTTCTACGGTGGCGGCGGCGGTTTCGGCGCCGGATCCCATCATGATGATGATATCCTCGGCATCTTCGGCGCCTAAATAGTCAAACAGACGATAGCGGCGACCGGTGAGCCGGGCGAATTTATCCATCGCTTCCTGGACGATGCCGGGGGTCTTATCATAATATTTGTTCACTGTTTCGCGGCCGGTAAAATATACATCCGGATTCTGGGCCGTACCGCGCATCATGGGCCGGTCAGGCGACAGGCCGCGTTGCCGGTGGGCGATGACCAGGTCCTCATCTATGAACTCCTCTACATCCTCCATGGTGAGTTGTTCCATCTTCTGGATTTCATGGGAGGTGCGGAAGCCGTCAAAGAAATGCATAAAGGGAATACGGGATTCCAGCGTGGCCTGTTGAGAGATCAGGGCAAAATCCTGACACTCCTGGACATTTTGTGAACAGAGCATGCCCCAACCCGTCTGGCGGGCGGCCATTACGTCGCTATGGTCGCCGAAGATGGACAGGCCTTGCGCTGCCAGGGAACGGGCCGTGATATGAAAGACGGTGGGGGTTAGCTCGCCGGCGATCTTGT
>CAYWUR010000324.1:0-2097 GCA_964460745.1 uncultured Desulfobulbia bacterium
TTCCATATCGATAAACAACGCAAAATCAAACCGTTAAGCAACTCAGAAAGTTGAGCAATTAACCTGAGAGGTGCGTATGAAATATTTGCATAATACAAAGAAAATATACCGTACCATTGCAGAACCTCCGCCCCGACAAAAACGATTATCTGCCTGGCCGCTGCACTTTGAGGCCGAAGTGTTATTAATGCTCCTGATCGGCTGTCTTTTGGTCGGCTGCGACTCAAGGCCTGAAGTTCAAAAAATTGATTTGCGGGAAAAGGTCACTCGGGAAGAATTGCAACAGGCGCAAGCAAAAGATAGCTCCGTGCTGGCTTTTGGCTTTGATCTGCGGCGCAGCCTGGAAGAGGATACCCGGCAATATATCCCTTTCCTGAAATATCTTGAAAAAGCAACCGGCTTAAAATTCAAAATACGCTTCACCACTGAAGATGCAGATATAGTTGCCGATATGGGAACCGGTGTATTGCAATTTGCCGCTGTCGGAGCCGACACCTACATAGCAGCACATGAAAAATATGGAGTCATCCCCCTCGTCCGCGGCCTGAACGCCCAAAATAAGGCGGAGTACCAGTCTGTTCTGATTACCGCGCCGGACAGCGCTATTAAAACTATAGAGGAATTGCGCGGCAAAAGATTCGCCTTTGGCTCCAGGACGTCGACTCAGGGCCACCTGATCCCGCGGATTATTCTAGCTCAACATGGCATAAGGCTTGAGGATCTTGCCGCCTACGGCTGGACAGGCTCCCATCGAAATTGTGCCGACGCCGTCATTGCCGGAAAATTTGACGCCGGCGGCATACAGGACACCCTGGGCCGGGAATTAGCCCGAGAGGGTATTGTCAAAATATTGTATACCTCCAGGTATTATCCCTCCAGCGGCATTGCCGCCAATAAAAATGTCCCGGCCGATATCATTGAAAAGGTAAAAAAGGCGCTCATCAACTTCGACCCGAAAGGACGGCATGCCAAGGGGCTGTATGAATGGGATAAAACCGAGATGCCCAACGGCTTTCAGGAAGCGCACGACGCGGATTACGCCGAACTGCGTGAATGGTCAAAAAAACTGGGGTTATTGAATTAAAAAAAGGAAATTATCGATGCGACTATATCTGAAAATATCCTTATCGATTGCCCTTGTCGCTCTGGGCGTTGGTATTGCTTCCGCCATGCTGGCCGGCGGGATTCTCTACAATTCAATGTTTGCGCAAATACAGGATAAAGCCCTGATAATATGTCAGACCATGGTGGAGCATATCACCCATAATGTCACCCACGGCGAGAAGGTAATAACCTATGAGGCCCTTATGGAGCTGCGGCAACGAACCAAGGACCTGCAATATGCCTATGTTACCGATTTTGAGGGAAAAATTTTCGCCCACACCTTTGACGACGGCTTTCCCAAGGCCCTGTTTGAGGAAGACCGTAAACGCTTTATCGAACAGACCCCCGGCCCGGGGCCTGTCCTGAATGAATACCGGAATGTTGACGGCAAATCATTTATCGATCAATCTCTGCCCTTGATTGCAGGACTTAATGCCCGCCTTCACATCGGTATGGACGTAAGTCCCGTGTATACGAGTATCACCGCCTTACGCATCAGAATTCTGCTGTTGACCTTTGTTATCGTCTTGCTGGGTATTGGCCTCGGCATTATTATCAGTCGCCGTATCACCAGGCATCTCTCGCGCCTGACCAGTTTTATGCGGGAGTATGGCAAAGGCAAGGATCATGAGCTGATCGACTTAAAGGGCGGCAGCTTTGAAACATCCGCCCTGTTCAAGGCCTTTCAAAAAATGGTTGAAGATAAAAAATCAGCGGACAAAACGCTTATAGATAACGAAAACAGATTCCGGACCCTGATTGACCAGGCTGGGGATGCCTTTTTTCTCCACAACACCGAGGGCAATTTTGTAGAAGTCAACCAGCGTGCTTGTGACACCCTTGGCTACTCACGGACGGAACTGTTGTCCATGGGAGTATACGACATTGATCCGGAGGCCGGACGGCTTAGGCATAAGGAAACACTCTGGGGCAAAGCGGAACCAAACCGGCCATTCACCATTGCAGGAATCCATCAGCGCAAAGACGGCACGA
>CAYWUR010000325.1:0-2088 GCA_964460745.1 uncultured Desulfobulbia bacterium
AATAAATGAAGACGGCAGCGAGGCCGATATTCCGCTGGAACACGTTCAGGCCGGCGACCTGCTCAGGATCAGACCGGGCGAGAAGGTGCCGGTGGACGGCATAGTGATTGACGGCACAAGCGCGGTGGATGAATCAATGATCTCCGGCGAACCGATTCCGGTAAAAAAACAAAAGGACGACAAAATAATCGGCGCCACGGTTAACACCACCGGCGCGCTAACCATGCGGGCTGAAAAAGTCGGCAGCGATACACTGCTCGCCCAGATTGTCCAGATGGTAGCCCAGGCCCAACGCTCGCGGGCGCCGATTCAGAAACTTGCCGATATCGTTGCCGGGTATTTCGTCCCGACCGTTATTGCCATCGCGCTCGTCGCTTTCGGCGTCTGGTACGCTTTCGGTCCGGATCCGCGTCTGGCCCACGCCCTGATCGTAGCTGTATCTGTTTTGATTATCGCCTGCCCGTGCGCCTTGGGACTGGCCACCCCCATGTCCATAATGGTAGCCACCGGCAAGGGCGCCACCATGGGCGTCTTGTTCAAAAATGCCGAGGCCATTGAGACCATGCGCAAGATTAAAACCCTGGTCATTGACAAGACCGGCACCCTGACCCTTGGCAAACCGAAATTGACCGGGGTGATCCCCGTCGCCGAGATGGATAAAAACAGACTTCTTTTATTCGCGGCAAGTCTGGAAAAATCAAGTGAACATCCTCTGGCCGCGGCAATCGTTGCAGGAGCTGTGGAACAACAGGTATCTCCTGTTGAGCCTGAGGATTTCAACTCGCACACCGGCAAAGGAGTTTCCGGCATGGTGGAGGGGGCCAAGGTACTGCTTGGGAATATAAAATTGATGGAGGATTTTTCAGTCGACACCGGCGAGCTTGCGGCCCGGGCGGAAGAAATGCGCCAAGAAGGCCAGACCGTGATGTTTGTCGCGGTTGCCGGCAAACTCGCCGGACTGCTTGCTGTTTCCGACCCGATAAAGGAGTCCACGCCGGCGGCCATCACCCAGTTACATAAAGAAGGTCTACGGGTGGTGATGCTGACCGGCGATAACCGGGCAACCGCCGAGGCGGTGGCGGCCAAACTCGATATTGATGAGGTGGTGGCCGAAGTATTGCCGGATGAAAAGGCCGCGGCGGTCAAAAAATTTCAAGACCAGGGAGAAATGGTCGCCATGGCCGGTGACGGCATCAATGACGCCCCTGCCCTGGCGCAGGCCCAAGTCGGCATTGCCATGGGGACCGGCACCGATGTCGCGATGGAAAGCGCCGGCGTTACCCTGGTAAAGGGCGATCTTACCGGCATCGTCCGGGCCAGAAAACTTTCCCGCGCCACCATGGCGAATATCCGGCAGAACCTCTTTTTCGCCTTTATTTACAACTCGCTCGGCGTACCGGTGGCGGCGGGTGTGCTTTATCCTTTATTCGGCATCCTGCTCAGCCCGATTATCGCCGCCGCGGCAATGAGCCTGAGTTCCGTTTCCGTGGTAGGCAACGCTCTGCGATTACGGACGGTGAAAATTAATTGAGGTAGAGGCTTCCTGGTTCCGTCTGCTTAAATAGGCGGCGCGATGGTCACCAGAATGCGCATGTCGGTGCGGGCCTGCACGCCGTGCGGTTCGGCAATATCCGAGATCAGAAGATCACCCGGGCCCGCCGGCATGGTCTTGTCGTCCGCCGCCAGAAAATCGCCTTCCCCCGCCAAGACCAGGATAGAGAGTTGGCCCTCGATCGCATGGGAATGTATCGGTAATTTTTGTCCGGCCCTGAAATTGAAGTTGATCACCTTGAAATAAGGTGATTCGTGGACCACAAACAACTTGGCGTTTTTTTTCTCGAAAACAGCAGTCTCATCCAATGAGATTTTTTTCATCTGTCGACCTCCAGGCGCTTGGGTTTCTGGTAAAAATCAACTGGGAACTTTCTTTCAATATAGCATTAAGAGGCATAAATATGCTTGATTTAGGTCAAGGAATAAAAAAATGTAACTGTTCAGCTGCACCCCATCTCGGAGTCTGCGCTTACCTCGTTCGTTTCGCCCTCCTCACGTACAGGGAGTACGCATCGGAGATCGAAACGAACGAAC
>CAYWUR010000326.1:0-2036 GCA_964460745.1 uncultured Desulfobulbia bacterium
CCTCGACGATCACCTCATAGAGCGGCCGCCGTCCCAGTTTGTTGGATTCACCGATAAAAATCCTGAGCAATTTGGCATCATGCGGCAATTTCACGACGGGACCTCCAAGGTTGAGGTTGCAGGCGGAAAGCCGCCATTTTAAATCATCCGGCCGACAATCATGCCGAGAAAGTAGACAGCCAGGCCGACAGTCACCTGCAACAGGATATTGGCCATGGCTAAAAGCATCTGGGCATGGGCCAGCAGGCGGCCCGATTCGGCGATAAAGGTGGAAAAGGTAGTAAAGGCCCCCATAAACCCAACCAGCAGCAGGGTACGGGTCTGGCTGTCCACACTCCAGCGGCCGGCCGCCATGGCCCAGACCAACCCGAACAGAAAACAGCCCACCAGGTTGACCGCGACGGTCCCCCAAGGGAAAGAGGCGCTCAGCCAACGGTGTACCAAGCCGCCCAGGCCATAACGGGCCAGAGCCCCAAGAGCCCCGCCCAACGCGATGCTGATCATCTTTTCAAACATGACATATACGGAAATATTTTTTCATGCCCGGATGAAATCCAAAAGCTCCTGCGTTTTGTCCCGCAGGAGCTGCACGTCCCCGCGGGTCTCGACATTCAGGCGGAGAACCGGTTCCGTGTTTGACTTGCGCACATTGAAGCGAAAATCCTTAAAGGTGAGACTTAAGCCGTCCGTATAATCCTTTTCGCCGCCGGCCTCCTCGCCATAAACAGCCGCAATACGCTCAATAACGCCGTCAGGATCGGCCACGCTACTGTTGATCTCGCCGCTTACCGGGTAGGCCGCCAGCCGGGCGCGAACCAGGGCGGATAACGGCCGGCCCGACCGGCACAGCATCTCACAGACCAGCAGCCAGGGAATCATGCCCGAATCGCAATAGGCGAAGTCGCGAAAATAATGATGCGCCGACATCTCACCGCCATAAGCGGCGTCCTCGAGCCGCATCTTCTCCTTGATAAAGGCATGACCCGTCCTGCTCATAACCGGAATGCCGCCGGCCCGGACGACCAGCTCCCTGGTATTCCAGATCAGCCGGGGATCGTGAATGATTTTAGCGCCCGGCCTTTTCGCAAGAATTGACTGGGCCAGCAAACCAACCATATAATAGCCCTCGATAAAGCCGCCGGTTTCATCAAACAGAAAACAGCGGTCGGCATCGCCGTCCCAGGCTATGCCCAGAGCCGCGCCATGCTTTTGCACGGCCAGAGTCGTCGTTTCCCGATTTTCAGGCAGAAGGGGGTTGGGAACGCCGTTGGGGAAAGTGCCGTACGGTTCATGATGAATCCTGACAAAATTAAACGGCAGCCGTTCGGCCAGTAGATCGATCACCGCGCCGGCGCAGCCGTTGCCGCTGTTGACCACCAGTGTAAGCGGCTTAAGAACGGTTGGCTCAATATAACCAAGGAGATGGTCGATATAGGCCGGCCTGATATCAAGCGGCATAAGACGTCCCGGCCGCGTTCCGCCGCGCGTTTGTCCCGGCGCGGCGGAACGCGCCAGCTTTTCCAGTTCCAGCAGACCGTTATCACAGCTTACCGGCCGCGCATCCTGCCGGACAAATTTCATGCCGTTGTAGGCGGCCGGATTATGGCTGGCCGTTACCATGATCCCGCCGTCAACGCGCTGCCGCCCCTGGCGGCCAAGGTGAAACACCGCGAAATATACCTCCTCGGTGCAGCACTCCCCTAAATCCAGAACATCAACGCCGGCGGCCAGCAGGCCGGAAATTAAAGCCGCGGCCAATGCCGGGCTTGACAATCTGATATCATGGCCCACGACGACCCGGGCCGGAGAATACAAGGCGGCAAAGGCCCGGCCGATCCGGGCGGCGAGATCCTCATTCAATTCGTCCGGCACCACGCCGCGCACGTCGTAGGCCTTAAAACAGCGCAGTTGATTGAAAACGGCGTCTTTCATCTCTCATCCTGTAATATATCACGAATTCGGGGATATTATCGTTCTCCGGACGTAACTATTCAGCAAAGGCAACAAATTACCCTAAACTCGTAACCGTAACTTTC
>CAYWUR010000327.1:0-2032 GCA_964460745.1 uncultured Desulfobulbia bacterium
GGTGTTTTTTATAATACAGACACTCTGTTTCACGAGAGGCGCTTCCTTTACCGGCCAGAAGCGGCCTTTTTTGCCGGCTGCCGACAGGGCAAAGGATAAGGCCGTAAAACCACAATCAGCAGCGCTTTGGGCGTATTGAAACGCCTGGCCGACATTCTGAGCGTACACGAAACGGTCGGCAAGTTCCACCTTAAGAACCGGGGACAGAACCGCCATGACCGCCGCCCCATAAGGGGCAAGCTTCGGGTTGGCAACAGCGACACGATTCATGCCCGGCAGACGCAAGGCCTCCTGCCAGGTATCCGCCCCGCCGGTATTGTTTTTTGCAGTCCAAAGAACCGCCTGTCCTGTGGCGTATATTACCGGTTTGTCGGCCAGCTGTCCCGTATATAACAGTTCCGGACGTTTTTGGTCGGCGGCCAGAAAGACATCAAAGGGCGCGCCGTTATTTATCAGGGCGTAAAGCATCCCCGTGCCGCCATAGCTCGGCAGGACAACAACCCCGGTTTTTTGCCTGAAGATGAGCGCTATAATTTTCATGGGGGCGGAGAAATTGGCGGCCACGGCAATGGTCAATTCCTCCGCCTTGACGGCGGCGGCGTGGAAAACGATCAGCGCCGCAAGACAAGCTGCTATTTTTATGTTTTTCATCGTCATACCCCAATTATCAAGTTATAAACACCCGCCGCCGGTGCATTGAGTCCTGTCGGCACAGGCGGTTGTCCGGCTCTTCATGGCGTCAATTTTATCCTGATGTCCGGAAAACAACGCCTCAAGTCCTAATTCGATAAAGCCATTCATTATATAGGTTCGAATGCCGTATTTCTCAAGGATATCTTTGGGGTTGGCACCAACGCCGCTGGCCACAACCGCCTTGCAGTCATTTAAGATTCTGGATAGATACAGCCACCTCCTAGGCCCGCAGCCGGCCCTGGGGGTCTCGCGTTCTTCGATCATCTTGAACCCATCGTCGCATTGGGACCAGATCTGTAGTTTCCCGGCCTCGCCAAGATGTTGATTGATTAATACACCCTCCATACTGGCTACGGCGACGTAGGGCCTCTCGTCTTTCGGCTTCATGGGCATACGGGCACAGGCCGACAGGCAGCCGACCATCTCGGAGCTTTGATCATTGCCCAACAGACCCACGGCATCGGCCCGGCAGCGGGTGCAATGACGCATCTGGGGCAGGAACTCTTCAGCCTTCAGCCTGATATCGGCAATCATTTTCTTGTCGGGCTCTATTATCTCGGCAAAGGGGGTGCCGGCGTTGGGGAACATAGCCATGCAGTTTAAGAGATCGACCCCTGAACTTTTCATCTTTTGGGCGATGGCGGTGACATGATGATCGTTTACCCCCGGAACCACCACGGTATTGACCTTCACAATTATACCATATTTCTTGAGACCCTCAATTGCCTTCAGTTGACGGGCCAGCAACAATTCAGCCGCCCGCAGACCACGATATACGATCTTGCCGTCCCTGACCCAGCTGTATATATTTCTGCCGATCTCGGGATCAACGGCGTTGACCGTGACCGTTACATGGGAGACGCCGATTTTGGCGATATCATCAACATATCTTGTCAAAGCCAGGCCGTTACTGGAGAGGCAAAGAATCATTTCCGGAAATCGGGCTCGGATGAGACGCATGGTCTCCAGTGTTTCATCGGGGTTGGCAAAGGGGTCGCCGGGGCCGGCAATGCCCGCAACCGCGATACGAGGTTCCTTCTCCAAGACTTTTTCCACATAGACCAAGGCTTGGCCGGGCGACAATAAATTGCTGGTCACGCCGGGGCGTGATTCGTTAACACAGTCATATTTACGGTTACAATAATTGCACTTAATATTACAATCAGGGGCAACCGGTAGATGAACCCGGCCAAACAGCCCTTTTACCTTGGCGTTAAAACATGGATGTTTACTAAAATCACGAAGACCTGTTTTTTTCATAATATACCTCATGTTAATGTGGAATTCTGGTAACTATTCAGCAAAGGCAACAAATTACCCTAAACTCGTAACCGTAACT
>CAYWUR010000328.1:0-2023 GCA_964460745.1 uncultured Desulfobulbia bacterium
AAGTTCAGACCTCCTGACCTCGACAATATGATTTTCTCAAGTCATCGATTGCTATCGACTTGAAATATCAATATTTTTAAGCATATTCTCTTCGATAACCATCCAAACGTGTTTTTTATGAACGGATTTTTTCTTGACACCGCCTTTCACCTTGATGGTGACAAGCCTTTCTTGGAGCAACAGAGTATTATCTTGATATTTTAAAACTTTTTGCCAATCAAGATGATACCGTTTTAAAAATATGGGTCGCAGTAAAATCTACGAGGTCGGGAGGTCTGAGGTTATTATCGTATTCTGGATCCGGTCGGAAATCTGGTGCGGCTTGCTTCCATCATCGCCATAAGCAATGCTATGTCTTATATCGATCTGAACCAGAACAACCTGTACGATTCGGCATACGAACCCACCCTGGCCTGGCAGAGCATTTCAACCACCCTGCAGGCTCTATTAATCACTTTTCCTCCTTGGGCCGGCGGTCTCGAAGGACAAGCAGCCTATAATATCACGGATTATGCGATTCTGACCCTGTTTTCCGGTATCCTGCGCAATCCGATGCTGCCGGGCACTTACCCCTTCCAGTGGAAATTCACCGCCATTGATCCGGTTTCCGGCGGCGCCGGCACAAAGACCCGGGAGTTTACAACCGAGGCGGTGGTGAAAAATATCCCGTCCAGCAAAATATCTCTGTTGTATGCCATTCTGTATCTACAGATTCTTACAAACAATCTTACGCCTTCAACCGTGTTAACCCATGAGTTTGACATCGACGGCGACTATAAAATAGGCTTTGCGGAATTTTTTTATATTATGAGCCAATTAGGCAAGTTATAGAAAATGCCTGGAAAAATGTTAAAAAATTGAACTTGGTTTCGGTATATTGTTGTTTTATGCTTTTATCTATGTTTAACCTGTATTAGTTTTATATTTGCGATAGCAACAGCATATACCTCACATACAACAGCACCTCGACAAGTATCGGCAGGCACGCGGGTCAGAAGTCCACATTATCTGCAGAAAAAAAATCAAAATAGCGGCCTGCCCGCCGGCGCCTGCGGACCGGAATTCTATAGAGAACAGTTTTACAGTTACATACAAGTCTGTTTTGCTTCATTAGTTACAGCTCCTTTCAAAAAAATTAAAAAAGGGGGATGTCATGAGGAACAGCGAGCTTGGCGTAACACAAACCCCCGGTGGGTTATCCCGGCGGCAATTCCTGAAAACATGTACTGCGGCAGCGGTTTATATGGGACTCCCCGCCGGCTTCGGCGTCAGGATTGCCGCAGCCGCCGCCTCTCCAAGACGTCCGCCGGTAATCTGGCTTTCCGCGCAGGAATGCACCGGCTGTGGCGAAACCCTGCTGAGGGCTACCCACCCTACCCTGGAAAAACTCCTCCTCGATCTTATCTCCCTGGACTATTATGAGACCTTGAATGCCGGCGCCGGTCGGCAGGCCGAGGAGGCCCGCCTCGCGGCCATGCGGAACAATAAAGGCAATTTTATTCTGGTGGTGGACGGTTCCATACCCGTAAAAGACGGCGGCATCTATTGCCAGATTGCCGGTCATACCGCTCTTGAACTTTTAAACACAATGGCGCCCGAGGCCCTGGCTGTAATTGCCATCGGTTCTTGCGCTTCCTGGGGCGGCGTTCCCTCGGCCGATCCGAATCCGACCGGCGCCACCCCGGTCCATAAAATCCTGGCCGGCCAAAAAATTCCCGTGGTTAATATCCCGGGTTGTCCGCCAAACCCGTACAACTTTCTTTCCACTGTCCTGCATTTTATGACCTTCAAAAGATTGCCTGACCTGGATGATCAACTGCGACCGAAATTCGCATACGGTCGATTGATCCACGAATACTGCGAACGGCGCCCGCATTTTGATGCCGGCCGGTTTGCCGAACAATTCGGCGACGAAGGTCACAGAAAGGGATATTGTCTGTACAAACTTGGCTGCAAGGGGCCGGAAACCTTTAATAATTGCCCATCGCTTCTGTTTGGCGACGTCGGTTCCGGCAGCTGGCCG
>CAYWUR010000329.1:0-2017 GCA_964460745.1 uncultured Desulfobulbia bacterium
CGGGAGGATTGACGATGAGCTCGGAAGGTGTAAGCGAAGCTGCTCAGTATCTGACCTTTACCCTTGACGATGAAGACTTTGCCTTGGCAATAGACAGGGTAAGGGAGGTCCTGGACTATACCGCCATTACCAAGATACCCCGGATGCCGGAGTTCTTAAGGGGCGTGATAAACCTGCGGGGCAATGTCGTACCCGTGGTTGATCTGCGGTTCAAACTGGGGATGAGCGCTATAGAGAGGCGGGTGGATACCTGTATTGTGATAGTCGACATTTTGATCGACGGCGAGTTGACGCAGATGGGCGCTCTGGCCGATTCGGTGAAGGAAGTGGTTGACCTTGACTCGGCCCATATCGCGCCGCCGCCCCGCATGGGAGCGGGACTCGACAGCAGATTTATCAAGGGCATGGGAAAACAGGGCGACAGGTTCCTGATAATTCTCGACATAGACAAGGTGTTTTCAGCGCATGAAATGGACACGGTAAAGGCAAGCGCCGAGAGCGAGGGTGCCGTTTTTGACGAGGCGGCCGCGGCAATTGCGCCGGAGCTGATTCCGGAGACTGAAAATCAGGCCGGCGCAATGGCGTAAAAAACATTGGTCATCCGGACGATGCTGAAGGGCGTGGCTTTTGCCGAGACCTTGGCCAAAGGCGACTTGACGACGTTCACTAATCAAGGATGGTGGGCATTATGGCCTGATCCTGTGAGTTATGGTGACAAGATTGAATTTAAGGGACTTGGAGATGACAAAATTAAAGTTTATTTTTTTGGGGCCGGCGCTATTCTGCTGTTCTTTTCTGTTAATATCGTCGGCATATGCCTTAAGCCCGGAAACCGAGGTCCTGTTGAAGCTTCTGCAGAATAAAGGGCTTATCAGCAGGGAAGATGCTGCGTCTCTGCGAAACGAGGTTGAGAATTTGCAGACAAAAAGTGCGGCCACGGCAGGGCCGACGCCTGACGATCGCGAGCATTATCACAGTGTAAGGGGGATAGCTGAAAGGCTTGATCGGCTGGAAAAAGAGGCGGAAAAAGGCGCCGCCCTGGGAAAATGGGCGGAAAGAATCCATTTGGGCGGTCTGTTGGAGACCGAGGTTGCCTGGGAAAGGTCTGATTATCATGATCCGGCGAGGGAGGATGACACCACAAGCGATCTGGCTCTGGCAACGGCGGAACTGGATGTCGATGTGGCGGTCTCGAAGCATGTCAGCAGTCATTTCGCCTTTCTATGGGAGGAGGAAGACACGGAACCGGTTGATCTGGATGAAGGAATTATAACGATAGACGGATTTACCGGGGCGCCGCTTTTCGTAAACGTCGGCAAAATGTATGTACCCTTCGGCCGGTTTGAAAGTCATTTTATCAGCTATCCCCTGACCCTACAGCTGGGCGAGACGCGGGAGTCCGCCGTGGTTGCCGGAATAAGAGGAAACGGGGTCGAATTTATGCTGGGCGCCTTTAACGGTGATATCAATAAGACCGGCGCGGACGAACTGATTGAAAGTTATGTGGCCGCCGCGGTTTTCACTCTGCCGGATGAGGCGGCGCCGGGGTTGAGCCTGTCGGCGGGGATATCATATATATCGAATATCGCCGACAGCGACGGGTTGCAGGATGTCGCCGTTGGGACGGTCAGTGATTATATCGGCGGCTTCAGCGCCTTTTTGAGCGCGGCGCTCAATGACAAGTTCTTCCTGGACGCGGAATATCTGGGGGCCACGGAAAGCTTTGCGGCCGGCGAGTTGCCGTCTTTTGACGGCGGTCTTCCCGTCAAACCGCGGGCCTGGAATCTGGAATTAGCGTATGCCCCGCTTAATGATCTGGAGTTGGCGGTCAGTTACGCGGGATGCGATGATTGCGGCGCCGGTATTGATGATTTTCTCCCGGAGAAACAATATGGCGGCGTTGTTATCTACAATCTTAACGAGGATGTTTCCCTGGCGGTTGAATATCTTTACGGCGAGTTTGAAAATAACGACAAAGTAAATAGCGCTACCGGCCAGTTGGCGGTTGAGTTTTAGT
>CAYWUR010000330.1:0-2007 GCA_964460745.1 uncultured Desulfobulbia bacterium
CCCTTGACGCCCTGCCATCCAGGCAACGGATGGTCGTCATCCTGAAATACTACGAGGGGTTGAGTTACGGCGAGATCTCCCGGGCGATGGGAACGACGGTCAAGGCCGTGGAGAGACTGCTCGGCCGCGCCAGGAAGGCGCTCCAATCCAGTTTGTCATGTATAAAAAAATAGAAAACAGCGGGGGTTTTCCATTCCTTACCCGTTTAACAAGATAAAAGGAGCGTCCCATGAGGTGCAAAAAAATACTTTCTTGCCTCAACGCCTACGTGGATGGCGAAGTGCCTGAAAGTCTGCGTCGTATCGTAGAATCCCATCTTGCAGCCTGCGAGTCTTGCCGAGGGCGGCTCGAGGAGATCCGGGGAATAGATGAATTGTTTCAGGGTCCCTTCCCTGTTCCTCCCGTGCCGGCTGGGTTTGCTGCGCGGATCATGGCCGAAGCCCGAAGAAGACAGCCGATGGAAATTCCCGAGAGGCATTCACCGTTGCCGGCCTTGAACCCCTTACAGTGGATTGCCGAGCTTTCAGCGCCCATGAGGCTTGCTACGTGCGCCACCGTGCTACTGGCCCTTGTTGCAGGACTGTCCCTTGGAAGAGATGTGACTAGACGGAATGTGCTTATCGAACAGGTAAAAGGTCTCTACGGGCTTGAATGGTTTGCGCCTGTCCCGCCCGGTTCCATTGGCTCGATCTATATCGCCATGGCCAATCAACTGCACGAAAAAGGAAGTGAACAATGATGAAAAACCTCAAGACCCTGGCCATCCTCTTTTCGGTGGTGTTGAACATCGTTTTCATCGGGTCGTATTTCTACCACAGCGCAGACCTGCTACCGTTGGCGGACCGCCAAGCGAATCACGATCATCGGCTCTACGAGGAATTGGACCTGGGCCGCGACCAACTCGGCAGGTTCGAGCCTCTCCGTGATAGCTTCCACGTCTTTATCAACGAGCAGGGGCGGAAAATCAAGGCCAAGCAACTTGAACTTGTCGGCCTCCTGGTCAAGGAGAAACCAGACCGCCGGGCGATTGATGCAAAACAGGAAGAAATCCAGGTCCTGCAGCGGCAGATGCAGGCCAAGGTGATTGACCACCTCCTTGAAGAGAGTAGGATTTTCACACCAGAACAACGACAGAAGTTCTTCGCGCTCATCAAGGGACGAATCGAGAAAAATGATGGCCCTCGTCCCCGGTGGATGCTACGGAGGGAGGTAAGCCCTTCAAAAGGGAAACGCCCGTGAAGAAGATGTTCTGTTTTCAGATACCTGTTTGTGCCTTCTTGACGCTCATAATCGGTCTTGTTTTCACAAGCGGCTGTGGGTTCACGAATTCCGAGCGGTTATTGAGTGATATTCCCTCTTCGCCTTCCGTCGTTTATGTGGCGCATACCCTGCCAGAACCGATGTGCCTCGGGTGAACATTCGCGCGTGAGGAAAACAGTGTTATAACCGAAGAAAACAGCCATTGAAGAAACACAAACTAAGCAAGCTGTTCATCATATTGGCCTTGTCGCTTTGCGCTGCCGCGGCGGCAGCGTGGTGGACCCTTGGCCGCAATGGGGCTGCCAAGAAGGCCACTGGGCCGCAAACCGCCACAGTTATCCGCCGCGATTTTTCCTCATCGGTGCTGGCCACCGGCGCTGTTAAGCCGCAGGTCGGGGCCGAGGTCCGGGTGGGGGCCAGGATATCCGGAAAGGTGGAGCACCTGTATGCCAACATTGGCGACCATGTAAGGAAGGGACAGGTGGTTGCCGAACTGGAGAAGGCCGACCTGGAAGCGGCTGTTGCAAAAGCACGGGCCGAAGTGAAAGTAGCAGAAGCCAAGGTGGCCGCTGCCGAATCCAGGGAAAAACTGGCAGACCTGGAATGTCAGCGGCAGCAAAATCTTATAAAAAAAGATTTTACCAGCCAGCAAGCGGTTGATAAGGCTTTGGAAGAAAAAGAGAGCGCCCATGCCGGGCTCAACCTGGCCAAGAAACAGCTCGACGCCGCCCGGGCCGCCCTGAAGGA
>CAYWUR010000331.1:0-1978 GCA_964460745.1 uncultured Desulfobulbia bacterium
GATTAAACAGCGAAAAAGATATTCTTTTAATAAAAAACAACCGAATTATCAATTTTAACTATTGACCTTTTACCATGGTCCAATGTTTATACTTATAAGCATATAAGCAGGAGAAGTTTTTTTATTAAGCAATTGAGCGGGATGACTATCATGAACGGGATGACCATAGGAAAATTGGCGAAGGAAGCGGGCGTCAGCAATGATACGGTACGTTTTTACGAGCGGTGCGGACTGATCGAGGCGCCGCCCAGAAGCGTATCGAATTACCGGCTTTACCCTGAAGAAGACACGGCCCGGCTCCGTTTCATCAGGCGAGCCAAGGACCTGGGGTTCTCGCTTAATGAGATAAAAGAGCTGCTTTTCCTGCGGTATAACTCGAAGACCACCAAGGCGGACATTAAACAGCGGGTGGAGGCTAAGACCAGAGATATCCGGCGGAGAATTCAGGACCTTTCGCGAATTCTGACGGCACTGGAACATCTGACGGAGTCCTGCGACGGACATGGGCCGGTAAGTGAATGCCCTATTCTTGATGCCCTGGAGGGGCAAACCGGTAAAGCGCATCACCACAAACATTCAAGGAGGTGATCCATATGTTGGATTGGGGAAGTATATTCTGGTTTTTGATAATAGGCGGGCTGGTTTACTACATGATGCGGGGCGGCGGATGCTGCGGCGGTCATAATCACGGTTCGCACGAAAATCACGACAAGGGAGGCCGTGAAGATCACGGCGGTCAACCGGCGCATCTTGAGCATCATCATGAAGAGACGCCGCAAAACATAAACAACAACCTTGCCAAGGATCCGGTCTGCGGGATGGGCCTGAAAACAGGAAGCCCCCTGAGCAGTGAGCATCTCGGGCATACCTTCCATTTTTGTTCCGAGCAGTGCAAGAAACTGTTTGACTTGAATCCCGGCAAATATGTACACTCATCTTTATGAGAAAAAATCAAATAAATTAAACAAACTGAACAGGATATCTGAAAAATTTGAGTACTGTTTTCAGATACCCTGCAATAAGGAGGTGATCTGGATGACGGACAATCACACGCACGGGCACGGTCATCAGCACCATGATCATGAAAAGCGGCAGTACGTTGATCCGGTCTGCGGCATGAGTACCGGTGACGCGGATGCCTTTACCCCCTACGACCATGAAGGCAAAACATATTATTTTTGCAGCGGCCACTGTCTGGAAAAATTCAAAAACGACCCGGGGGCTTACAGCGGGAGCGGTAATGACGCGGCAGACGCCGGCCTCACGCCGCTGCAAACTCTACAGAACAGCCCCGGCAGCTGCCCGAAATGCAGCACGGCCGTAAAGCCCGCGATTCCGGCGGCCGCCGCCGAGTATACCTGTCCCATGCATCCGGAAATAATACAGGACTCACCGGGCGCCTGCCCCAAATGCGGCATGGCACTTGAACCGATGATGCCGACGGCTGCCGCCGCCCGCACCGAGTACACCTGCCCCATGCATCCGGAAATAGTCAGGGACTCACCGGGCGCCTGTCCCAAATGCGGCATGGCACTCGAATCCCGCACGGTCAGTCTTGATGAAGATGAAAAAAATCCGGAATATGACTACATGCGCAAGCGCTTTATCTTCGGCGTCATTCTGACGATCCCCCTGGTTATCATCGCCATGCGGGAAATACTGCCGGGCGGCCGCCTTATTGAAAACCTGGCCTCACCCCGGACTCTGGGCTGGCTGGAATTGATCCTGGCGACGCCGGTGGTGCTCTGGGCCGGCTGGGTCTTCTATGTCAGGGCCGTGCAATCGCTGCTCAACAGAAGCCTCAACATGTTCACTCTGATCGGCCTCGGTGTGTCGGTAGCCTATATCTACAGCCTTGTCGCCGTACTTTTTCCGGAAATTTTTCCGCCCACCATGCGCGGTCCCGACGGCGCCGTGGGGGTATATTTCGAGGCGGCGGCGGTGATAGTCACCCTGATCCTGCTGGGCCAGGTTATGG
>CAYWUR010000332.1:0-1977 GCA_964460745.1 uncultured Desulfobulbia bacterium
AGGAGGGCAAAACGGACGAGGTAAGCGCAGACTCCGAGATGGGGTGCAGCTGAATGGTTACCATATTTCTTTGGATTCCGGAAGGGCCGCATAGACGGTGTCAGCCATTTTTTTGGTCTTACCGAACCTGCTGGAAAATAGAACGATTGAACGTACCAGATTAATTTCTTGTATTTGTTGACAAATAGTTTTAATCCTCAAGGGAGGAACTCTATATCGACTCCTGCCTCCTGAAGAAGAGCCAAGGCCGTACTTTCCTTTTTTTCATGCAGACGAACAACATCCGGCTTCAAGGAAAGCAGCCAAGCGCCGACCCGCAGGCCCTTTTTTTCAGTCATTTTTCGATGCGGATTCTCAAGATATTCTCGACTGATTATTCGACCGGTCCGGGTGTCGACCATTTCAACCAGGAACCATGGTGTACCGCCAAGATGCGGTGCGGGGCCACCCTCGACTCCGGGTGCCACTACCGGAGTGAACCGTTTGAGTATTTCCGGTTTTTCGTAGTGGGGTCTGACGGTTGCCATAATAATTTCTTGAAATTCATCAACAATCCGCTTTTCAAGCTGATCCGCCACCTGATCGGCAAGTTGATGGGAAGGCGTTTGCAACGCAATATCCAAATTGACAATGTTGCGGCCGCCACTCGTGCGCCCAATACATTTAATTACCCTGGAAACCCTGGGATGTGCTTCCACCATGGCAATAATCCGTCGTTCAGTCTCCCGCGCCATGGAACCATCGAGCAGATCACGGGCAGCGGTGACCAGCAAATTGCCGCCCGATTTCACAATGAATACGGTAACCACAAGCGCCGCCCATCTGTCGGCGGCAAATCCGGCAATTGAGACCAGCAGCCCCACGATGACCGCCGTAGTGGACAGACTATCCATCAAATAATCCCTGGCGTCAGCCATTAACGCCGAGGAATGCAGCCGGCTTGCCTTTTTGAGTTGTAGAATCCCAAAAGAAAACGACACAAGGAGCGAAAAAATCGCTGCCGGAAGCGCTGTTGAAATATTTGGAGCAGGCGCCGAGACCAACAGGGATCGCCGTCCTGTCTCATAGGCCGTCATCAGCAGAAGAATTGCGATACTCAGAGAAGCAATGCTCTCCGCCTTATAAAGTCCATAGGGAAAAGAAGGGTGTTGCTTGTCAGCCACCCAAAGACTAACGTAAGCTGATGCCGAACCCAGGACATCGGTAGCGGAATGAACAGCGTCACTGACCAAAGCGGCGCTGCCGGAAGCAACCCCGGCCGTTGATTTACAGACAACCAGAAGAAGATTAACGGCTACTGAAAAAATTGCCTGCCGACGTGCCGCCGCGACATTTTGAGATAACAACTCGTTTTTCAAGCTATATACCCTTTATATTCGGCCCGCATCTATTGAAAACTTCCGGGATTAATGGTGGCGGTTGCCGCCGGTGCAGAGCTGCAACGGGCCTAACATAGGCAGTCTCCCCTGAATAAAGGCATCAACCGCTCTCGAACGCTCACGGATCCAGGATATTGGGCATTTCACGATTCAGACACCGCTTCGCTGTTACTATGCCATCGACATATTTGTTACGAGTCCATCAGGCTTCGGGAAAAGGAAATTCCGGGTCTGTCAGCAATTTAAACATGCGCTGTTTCTTTGTTGTTTTCCGATCATGAAAATCTATCAACTGCTCTATTACATCTACTACTCTTTTTTCATCGGCCTTGCGGACGATACAACGGCCGGCCGCCGGCAAAGAGCCGCCTCTGCCGCCGGCATAAATATCAAACCCGGATGTCTTCGCCACTACCCCAATATCAACCAACGCGGCGCCGGAGCAGTTGGCCGCGCAACCGGCTATAGCCATCTTGATTTTTGGTTTAACGCCGAGACGGTTGCCGAGACGTTCCAGAATCATTGACGACAACCGGGCCGGATCGGCCTTTGCCATTTTACAATATGGCCGGCCGGCACACACCTTCGACAAAGGAAA
>CAYWUR010000333.1:0-1959 GCA_964460745.1 uncultured Desulfobulbia bacterium
GGTGGCTTCAAATTCCAGATAAGCCATGGTGCCGGTGGCATCTTGGGTTAAGGTCTGGTCGATACGGATAGCTATCTCCTCTCCTCTTTGCAAACGGCCCTCTACAAGATGTTTTCCCAGGATTTTTTCCGTAACTGTTTTTCCCATATTAAGGGGCTCCTTCAATAATTTTTTGATCAAGCATGATGGACTCGTAGAATAGCGAAAAATACAGACAAGAAATTTATCATATCTACCATAATGTATTAAACTGTTGCAGCACATTTTTTTGAGGCGGCGTCGGGGTATGCAAAGTTATACATGGATGGGGGGCAAAATGTCTGGTAAAATTAGCAGGATGAATACACCGTTGAAAATTTTTTTGGCCATCCTTGCCTTAGCGGCTGTTGTCGCTGCCGCGCCGTCTGTGCTGCGCTTTAAACAGGTACGGTCAACAATTGTCGACCGCCTGACCCGACAACTGGACAGCCGGATAGATGTCCGCGATATACACTGGAACTGGCTGCCCCAGCCTTATCTTTCCATGCGTGAGGCCAGCGTCATTAATGATGCTGTCGAATTGACCATCCCGGAGGTCAGACTTTATCCCAATTGGCGGTTGTTATTCCGTAACAGGGTTGAATTGGCAAAAATTATCTTCAATAATCCACGAATTCGCATCAAGCATACGCCAACAGGCGCATACGGCAATAACGTTTTTTTGCCGCCACCGTTGATTATTATTAAAAACGGCTCATTGCAGCTGGATGCCGCCATAAATATTCCAGGAGTGATTCGCGGTGATATCAGCAGGATTTCGCCGATAGACGCAAAGATTAAAGTTTTGCCGCCCCTGTTGAAATTTGATCTCCACGGCATTTCGCCGTTCAGCAAGCATATTCATCTACAGGGGCAGTATAATATCTCGCGTAATTCCTACGCCTTTGATGTTGCCTTGCAGGGCCTGGAGTTGCGCAAGGCCATTGTCTCGGCGGCGGCCGGTAAAATAAAACCGTTTAAGTCAATTGTTAACCTCCGTGGCCATATTGCCGGCGTCGGCCTGGAAGATATGGAGATTAAACTGACCGGCGATCTGCCTTGTTTTGTTGTCAGACCTCAACTTAAGGAAATGTTGCTTTCCTGTGGATTTGCCGATCTGGACCTGAAAAAAAGCGGTCGCGATTTTTTTGTAAATATCAACAAGCTGGAATTGAAGGAGCCTGGTCTGCTGTTGAGTGGCAGTATTGAAAGACAAATTGCCGCCGGTGTGCCGTTATGGCGGCTGGCTCTGACAGCTGCTGATCTGGATCTCGGTCAAATTCGTGAGAGAGTTCTGTCTTTATGGGGTGACAACGCGATTGCTAAAATGGTTTGCGGCATAGTCTTGGGCGGCAATGCCAAAACGGCCCGTTTTTTGTTCAGCGGCCCGTCTTCTGATTTTAAGCATATCGCCGCCATGACCGTCTCGGCGGATGTGATAAGCGCCTCTATCCATGTCCCGTATGCCGATCTTGATCTCAGCAAGGCGAACGGCAGGATTGTCATTAAAAATGGGGCATTGGCCGGGGAAGGATTAAAAGCCAGCCTGGGGCGGAGCCGGGGGCGTAACTGCAAATTGTTTCTCGGTCTGACAGAAGAGGATCGCCGCTTCAATCTTGATCTTGATATTGATGCGGATCTTGCTGCTCTGCCCGCCGTGCTGCACAAACTGATTCACGGCGCATCTTTTCAAAATGAATTGTCTAAATTCAACAACGTAACGGGCAGGGCGACCGGCCACCTGAGTCTGGGCGATACCCTGGATAACCTCGTCACCAGGGTTAAGGTAACGGCCATGCAAGGCCGGGCAAGTTATGAACGCCTGGCCGAGCCGCTGGAGATTCATGGTGGTGAACTTGTTGTCAGCCCCGGCCGGGTTGATTGGCGGGGGATCAAGGCTGCCGTCGGTCCGCATGTGATTCATGACGCGCAAGGGGCGGT
>CAYWUR010000334.1:0-1954 GCA_964460745.1 uncultured Desulfobulbia bacterium
ATTGGCACGCCGCACCGGGGCACGTATTTAATAAACAGGGGTGATGACATCCTTTCCGCCGCTTACAAGGGCGTTTTCGCATTTGTCGCCCCTAACCACTACAATCAGAACTGGCTCGCCATTACCCAAAGCGGCCGCACGGGTGGTTATTCCTACGCCTGGTTCTGGCGCTGGAGCGGCGCCAAGGTGCCCGGCGCAACCGCCTGGACCCAGTTTGGCTCGTCAAAAAAGGCAACCTTTTCACCCTGGCAAAGCAAGGAATTGAAAGTAGAGGTAACCGATTCCAACGGAATTAAAGTGGAGGATATCGAAATATGGTAAGGACACTTTTTGTCGTCCTTTTGACAGCTGGCCAGTTTTGGGCCGGCTGTCAAACCAAAACGCCGTTTACAGTGGGCGGCGATGGCTATGTGCGTCTGGATATCGCCTGGGAAATTGACATGGACGAGGTTTTTCATACGCCGCTGCTGGATGACGGCGTTGTTTACTTCATTACGCATACCCAGAAAGCCTACGCTCTCGATGCCGATAATGGTCATGTTGTTTGGAGTGATAGTATCTACGGCAGGCCCGTTTTTAACCCCGGGCTTATCGATGATGAAAAATATTTGTACTTCCCGATTGTATGGGGCGGCGCTTCATGCTTGAACAAACGCACCGGCGAACAGGTCTGGTGGGTACGCAGCGACAATACCAACCACCTGCGAATTATGCAACACCAGGGCTGGCTTTACCTGACCGGTACCGGTGAGGAAAACATTCTGGTTGTGGATAAATCTACCGGCGTAAAGATATGGCATTTTAAAGCCGGTGGCCGGGTTTGGACAACACCGGTGATAGTTGACGATTATGTCTATTTTGCCACGGATGATCCAGAAACTGTGCCGGTTTCCAAGGCCGTTGCCCGCTTTTACTGCCTGAATAAGGAAACCGGCGCCAAGGTATTTGAGGTGACCTATGGCTCGGAAGGGCTGGGGGGGATGGTGGCCGATATGGTGGTGTATGAAGATCTGGCGATAGTTACTCAGGACAGCACGGTTTACGCGCTCAATCGTTTTGACGGCAGCTTGGTCTGGCAGGCGACGATGCCGAGCGATCCCTTTGACGGCGGCAATGCCATTACCGGCCCCATGCAGCTAGATGGCGACCGAATCTACGCCGGAACGGTCTGGGGCGGCATGATTTGTATCGACATTCCCGGAAAGCGTATCGCCTGGTATTCGCCTTTTAATGAAAGCCGGGCCGATGAAGATCCACTCCTGATAACCCAGGACAAAGTCTTCGGCCTTTATGCCGGCGGTGAAATCATCGCCGTTGACAAACAGACGGGAAAAGAAGTGTGGACGGCCGTTACCGAGCTTGTTAGCGCGCGCATTACGCCCGGCCGAATCTACGGCTTCCGCGATGGCGGCACATTTGTATGCTACAAATTTCCGTTGTGAAATCATCTCCTGAATTGCGATGAAAAAGACGGCAGCCTTCATTGTTCTAACGACCATTGTTTTTGCGGCCAACTCCCTGTTTGCTCAGGATGATTTTTTTGAATCCCGCTATTCAGGCAATACCTTCTTCCGAACTGGCGGTTTTGCCCTGACCACCAATTTGCTGGACATTGGGTTGGTTGGCGGCGTCAATATCGAAAAAAACGTGTTCGGAGATTTTTCAGCGGGAGTCGGCGCAGGCGCGTTGTTCAATAAAGCCGCGGAAGCAAAGGGTGATTTGCATTTCCCTACGGTCTGGATTTTCGTTGCGCGTTATCGTCAGTCCAGCCGTTCCAGATTGTTGTGGCTCAATGAAAAATTGGCTTTTGTCCGCTACCAGACATCACACGGCGCACTTTGGTATCCTGCTCTCGTGGTAAGCGCATGTTATGGCGCGCCCGAAAAAGGATTGTACGGCCATTTCGGATTGAATCTCAGTCCCTATTTTCTTTTCTTGCCACTCCCTGCCATCG
>CAYWUR010000335.1:0-1929 GCA_964460745.1 uncultured Desulfobulbia bacterium
GAGGAGGGCAAAACGGACGAGGTAAGCGCAGACTCCGAGATGGGGTGCAGCTGAAAGTTACAATTCGAATTACTCCCGGACACGCGCCAGAGTGATAACCTGCACTTCCCGGGCGCCGGCCCGACAAAGGACGCGGGCGCATTCCTCGACCGTGGCGCCGGTCGTGAGAACGTCGTCCACCAGTAAAACCTGCCGGCCGGCAATCCTGGCCGGTTTTTTCACCCGAAAGGCCCCTTTAATATTTTTACGCCGGGCCGGGCCGCTCAGGCCGGTCTGGGGCAAGGTCCAATAACGGCGCGCCAGCAGGGCAGGCGCGATTTTTCCCCGCCGGTCCGGGAAAAAAGCATTGGCCAGCAACAGGGCCTGATTAAAACCCCGTTCCCTCAGCCGCCGGGGGTGCAAGGGCACCGGCATAATCAGGTCAGGCTCGGTCAAATCGCGAAGCAAAATCTGCCGGTTTTTAAAAACGGCAAAAGAGGAGAGGCCGGTGGTTTTGCCGGCATATTTAAAGGAATGAATGGCCTTTACCAGCGGGCCCTGATAGAGCGCCACGGCCCTGGCCTTCGTAAAATGCCGGGTCGAGGTCAAGCATGTCCCGCAAAGATGGCTACCCCCGGCCGCATGGGGGAAGGGCCTGCCGCACTGCCGGCAGAGCGGCGCCCGGACAATCTCGATTTCCCCGGCGCAGGACGCGCAGAAGCGGACATCATCAGGCCGCCGTTGTTCAAGGCCGACGCCGCACGCCAAGCAAACGGGCGGGAAGCATAGTTCCTTTAAGGCCTGCCGGAACTGGCGGATACCGGTTTGCCATGCCACGATTGGGTTACCAGCAGTCTCAACCGACAAGATCCATGTTACCGGCAATCGCCTCGGCAAAGGCCGAGCACTTCAACTCGACGGCGCCCTCAATCTGCCTGGCCAGATCATAGGTCACGGTTTTATCGGAAATCGTCTTTTCAATAGCCTTGTAAAGCAGTTCGACCGCGGCGGGCCAGCCCAGATAATCCAGCATCATGGCGCCGGAAAGCATCAGGGAACCGGGATTGACTTTGTCCTGACCGGCATATTTGGGAGCGGTACCGTGCGTCGCCTCAAAAACGGCAAGGGCGTCGGCGATGTTGGCGCCGGGGGCCATGCCGAGGCCGCCGACCTGGGCGGCGAGGGCGTCGGAGATATAATCGCCGTTAAGGTTCGGCGTGGCCAGCACGCTGTATTCGTCCGGCCGCAACAGTATCTGCTGAAACATGGCGTCGGCGATCCGGTCCTGGATAACGATTTTATCGGCCGGCCTGCGGCCGTTGTGCTTGTCCCATAACTCCTGCTCGGTGATGCAGACCGTTGGGAATTCTTCCCGGGCCACTTCATATCCCCAGTTACGGAAAGCCCCTTCGGTAAACTTCATGATATTACCCTTGTGTACCAAGGTTACGGAGGGTAGGTTATTTTCGATGGCATAGCGGATGGCCTTTCTGACCAGGCGTTTGGTGCCGAAGGCGCTGATCGGCTTGATGCCGATACCGGAATCCGGCCTGATTTCGCTGCCCATCTCCTCCCGAAGAAAGCCGATAATTCGAGCCGCGGCCGGATCGCCGCTCTTCCACTCAATGCCGGCATAGACATCCTCGGTATTTTCCCTGAAAATCACCATGTCCACTTTTTCCGGATGCTTCACGGGGCTGACCACTCCCTTGAAATAGCGAACCGGCCGCACGCAGGCGTACAGATCAAGAACCTGCCGCATGGTTACATTCAGGCTGCGAATGCCCTCGCCCACCGGCGTGGTAAGCGGCCCCTTGATCGCCACCACGTGCGCCCTGATGTTATCCAGGGTTGCCTGGGGCAGCCACTCGCCGGTTTTATCCTTGGCCTTCTCGCCGGCCAGCAACTCGAGCCATTCAATCTTTTTCCGGCCGTTATACGCCTTTTCCA
>CAYWUR010000336.1:0-1928 GCA_964460745.1 uncultured Desulfobulbia bacterium
GATGAAAAAAAAATGATAGACTAAAATTCCTCGGATTGTCAATTCTTAATATTTTGTAACTATTCAGCTGCACCCCATCTCGGAGTCTGCGCTTACCTCATTCGTTTCGCCCTCCTCACGTACAGGGAGTACGCATCGGAGATCGAAACGAACGAACCTGGGGCACATCTGAAAGTTACGGTTACGAGTTTAGGGTAATTGGTTGCCTTTGCTGAATAGTTACAATATTTTCTCCTTATATCTCATCCAGTCCGCCTTGCCGAGAGAATTGAATACCAATTCGGGCAAAATTGCCGCCTTTACGACAAAAACAGCATAAAATCAGGAGTTGCTGCAACATTGGGTAACAGGAGGTGCTGATGCAAAAAAAACTTGAAGATTTTTTAAAGCGCTATTTTTCCAACAAAGACAAACTGGATGAGGCCCATCTCCAGAAGCTGATCAACTGCATTGAGACAGAATATCAGTCATGGTTTTTGTCCACGATTATCCAGGAAATCGAACAAATAATGGCGATCAGCCCGCGTCTGCCGGTTAAAGGAATCCTGGAAATTGCCGCTGAAAGAATAGTCAGTAACCTGGCCGCCGACGCCGCCACTATCCGTCTTTTTGATCCCGAATCCTTGCGAATGATCAGTTCCGGGGCATACGGGGTCTCTGATTATGACCGTATTGCCACCATAGCAATACATGATTCCATATCAGGGCAGGTTATGCAGGAAAAACGCGCCATCGCCGTACCAAGCATTCTCGAAAATCCACTCTATAAAAACAAGGAAATCGTCAAACAGGGCCTTCATTCCCTGTTGGCGGTTCCACTCATTATGCCCCTGCCTAAATCCACCGACAACAACCTGCTCGGTTCATTACAGATATATTATCGGGATGACAAGCGACATTTTGATAAACTGGAGATTATTCACGCCGAACTGCTGGCGCGGCGGATAAGCTTTGTCCTGGCCAAGAAAAAAATTCTCGACCTCGAGGAACTCAACATTCGCAAGGAAACCATTGTCGATAAAATCTTTGTTAAATTAAGCCGCCGGGAAGGCATTAAGCTGAAAGAGCTTTTTGTGCAGCTGATTCCGGAAATCGAAGAGCTGCGGGAGGTAAAGATCTGCTCACTGTATACGGTCTCCGATGATCAGCAATACATCGGCCTGGAGGCGGCCTACCCTCAGGAAGATTGCTATCATGACCTGACCCACAGCTTTACCGTGGCGCACCATCACTATTTTCAGGCGGCAATCCTGAATAACGGGCCATATGGCGACCGTGAATTCGAGCGGATTACGAAATCATATGTATTAATTAAAAATCCGGCGAAAAACCCCTTGGTCAGCAGCCGGCTGCATAAATTTACCGTTGAACGCGAAATCCACTCCATTCTGCTGGTACCGTTGTATGTCGATCATCGGGTCCGCCATCTGCTTGCCTTTTATGCTACCGAACAGAAACAGTTTTTCTCCGAGGAAGAAATTGAGATTCTGACCTTCTTCGGCAAGGAAATAATGAAGGCTTCCAAGATTGAATTTCTGGGAGACATTATACACGACATCAAAAATCCCGCCATTGCCGTAACAGGTTTTGCCAACCGGGCCCGCAAACTGCTGCTGGAAGAAAAAAACCTGGAATCAGTCCGCGACAAACTGACTGCTTATCTTGATATAATTGCCTCCGAATCTTCACGGATGCAAGACCTGACCCAGACCATGAGCAGTGAAGGGCGGAATGTAACCTTAAATATGGCCGACATTGCCGTCGGCAGATACCGGATTATCAAAGAGGTTATCCAGGAAGCAAAGCTCCGGCATATCACTGTAATGAAACCGGAACTGGACAAAGATCTTTTTGTAACATGTCCTCGTTTCGGACTGGAGCGTATACTGGATAATCTCCTTGGCAATGCCGCACACGCCATCCCGCCC
>CAYWUR010000337.1:0-1918 GCA_964460745.1 uncultured Desulfobulbia bacterium
CTCTTTACTACTATGAAGAATTAACTCAAAAGGAAATAGCTGAAGTTCTTGGCCTTTCAGAGGGCCGCGTGTCGCAACTGCACAGCCAGGCCCTCATCAAGCTGAAAGTAAAGATGAGCAAGGGGCAAAAATAACGCTTGGTAATGACAGCCTGCCAGCCCTTTTGGGAAATCCATGATTTTACAAAATGCCGGATTTGTGTCCTTGATATTTCTATGCCTTGCCGGGGTCGGCTTTTGTTTTTTGCTATATGGACGATTGTTCCGCCTGCGGCGCTTATCGGCTGTCCTGGATCTTGAGCGCCGCGCCGCCCTAAGGTGTCTTACCGCCATGGGGGCAAATGATGCCGGTAACGGCTTTGCTTCCACGCTGGATAAAGTGGGCCTGCAGACCAGACTAAGCCTTGGCGGCAGTTTTAGCAATGCGTCGGCGAAATACCGTTATGCCGCGTCGTTGGCTGCTTATGGGTTTGATGCCGCGAAAATCGCCAAGGTTTTAGAGATTTCATCCCGGGAAGCTGAACAGGTGTTAAGGCTTGCCGCCCTTAATGCGGCACATAATACTGCTAAAGAAAAACCGCCGTTTGACCGAAAAAAATGAAGAGACTGATGCGCTTTGGAGGGTGTAATGACTAAAGGAATATACAGCGCTTTGTCAGGGGCGATGGCAAAGATGACAGCGGTGGAGAACCTCTCAAACAATTTGACCAACGCCCATACCTTCGGATTCAAAAAGAGCCGGTGCAGCTTTGAGGCCCTGCTTAATAGCGCCAGCCAGAATCGGCAGAGCCAGGGGGTTAACTTTACCCGAATCCGCAAGAATTTTATAGATTTCAGCCAGGGTACAAATCAGCCGACCGGCGGCGCCCTGGATTTCGCTATTGAAGGCGAGGGCTTTTTCAAGGTCAAGGAAGGTGAGAATATCTATTATACCAGGCTGGGTAAATTTAGTCTCGGCGCGGATGGAACCTTGATGACCCCCTCCGGCTTAACCGTGGTCGGTGAAAAAGATCAACCGATTATTCTGCCCGGCCCTGATGTCGAGGTTGACGAAAAGGGCGCGATTTTCAGCAAGGGAAGCAACGTAGGTCGTATTTTAGTTTATAAGGTTAATGATACCGGGCTCCTGCAAAAGCGGGGGGGCGGTCTTTTTGTACCGGCGGCCGGGGTTGAGGATAAGGTTGTCGAGGAGCCTCTTCTTTTGCGCGGCAGTCTGGAGACCTCGAATGTAAACCTTATGGAAGAAATGGCCATGATGGTGGACAATCTGCGAGTTTTTGAGGCATATCAGAAGATCCTCAAAACATATAACACCATGAGTTCCAAGTGGGATGAGCTCGGCTCCGTCGGTTGATCACTTTTGATGGCGTCGTAAGAATTCCGATCTACCGCGTCGTAGCGCATTTTTGTTCGTTCGGCATACCATATGTATGGCCTTACTCTCGAAAATACACTACTCCTTGTATATCGAAATTCTTACTTAGCCATCGACATATTTGTTACGAGTCCATCACTTTTGATGGCGCTATCCCGCCGCCAGTTGTACAGCATCTTATTAAAAAGGAGAAAAATAATGATCAGAGCCCTGTGGACAGCGGCAACCGGAATGGAAGCCCAACAACTTAATATGGATGTAATTGCTAATAATCTTGCCAATGTAAACACCTCCGGTTTCAAAAAAAGTCGGGCCGATTTTCAGGAGCTTCTTTATCAGCAGACAACGGATCCCGGTTCCGCGACATCAGAGGGAACCGAATCCCCCACCGGTATTCAGGTCGGGCTCGGCACCAAAACCGCCGCGGTTCAAAAGGTCTTTACGGTCGGCGATTTTAAGCAAACCGGAAATGAGCTTGATCTGGGTATTGAAGGTCCCGGGCTGTTTCAGGTGCAATTGCCTAATGGCGGATATGGCTACAGCC
>CAYWUR010000338.1:0-1916 GCA_964460745.1 uncultured Desulfobulbia bacterium
GGGGGGGGGGGGGGGGTAAAGGTATGCCGGTTGGTTATTTTTTTTCTGCTGGTCAGTTGCGCCGTCACCGTGGCCGCCCCCCTTGAAAAAAAGGCCCGGCGCGAACATGAAGGCGCTGTCGGCAAGGTTCTGGTAACCATCAGTAATGATACGATATCGGTCGCGGACAGTATTAAAATGACGCTGGAAGTGCAGGCGCCGCCCGGTTACAGTGCCAGGCTGCCGTCCTTTGCCGATTACGGCTTTTCCACCGGTTTTGACGAACGATCCCGAAGATTCAGGGCCACGTCGGTTGGTGAGATCAAGAAAATCCACCAATCGAACGACTCGACAACATATACTCAGCAATTTCTCCTTGAACCCTGGTTAAGCGGCAATTATTCCATCTTGCCGTTGATGGTTTCTTTTTATAAAAATACGGCCGGCAAAGATAAAACGGTAACGAACTCAAGCGGGGATATACCGACGTTCAGTGTCATGACCGAGGGCGTCAGGATTGAGGTCAAACCATTACCGCCGGAACGCCGTAAGCTTTCCGATCTGTTCGGGCAATCTGCTTTAAAACAGGACAAACCGTGGAAAAAAGAACGCCGCCTGGAAGATAAATCGGACAACGAGTTGCAGCGGGAGAAAGAGCAGAAACGGGAGGCCGCCCTGGCCTTGCGGCGCCGTAGTTTTCCCTGGTCGGTTCTTCTGGCGTTGCTGGCCGCCTGTCTGCTGCTGCCGGCCATCTGGTACGCGACTCGCACAAGAATTAAAAAGCACTTTGCCGTTAAAAAAAGCAAGCCACACGAAACAGCCTGTAACGCTCTGGCTGAACTGCGAAAAAAGCATCTGCCCGAGGATGGAAAAATGCAGGAATATTACTATGAACTCTCGTACATCCTCAGAGAGTATATCGGCAACCGCTTTCAAATCTATGCGCTTAATCAGACAACCGAAGAATTTTTCCGTCATCTTCTGGAATCCAACCCTTTTCAGGAAGAGGCCGAACAGATTCTGCGGGATTTTTCCGACCATGCCGATACTGTAAAATATTCCCTCTACCGGCCCGATATCGACCGGGCCGAGGAGTGTCTGGCTATCGTCGAATCTTTTGTAGGCAGCACCAAGAATGAACAGGAGGAGGCTTAATGTTGCGTTTCGACTGGCTTAACCTGGGGATTGCCATTATCGTCCTCGTCGCAGGTACGCCGGCCATGTATTATTTTCATTTCAAAAAGAAAAAACCGCCGCGCATAAGATATTCAAGCATACGGGACATGAAAGCCGCGCCGGCCACTTTAAAAGTACGTCTGCGTCATCTGCCGTTCTGGTTACGACTCGGCGCGGTAGGTCTTTTGTTGATTGCTTTTTCTCACCCCTATCTCGAAAAGCAGCCGGCCGCACGCCATAATGATAAACCGCGGCAGGAAAAAACCGAAAAAAAGGAAGGCCTCCAGAAGATAAAGGTGCCGACCGAGGGCATCTCCATTCAACTGGTAATCGACCGTTCCGGCAGTATGGGCACTTACCGGGGACCCGGTAATATAAAATATAACTACATGAAATTTGAAGACACCCTGCTGTCAAAACTGGATGTCGTCAAGATCATCTCAAAGCGATTTATCAAAGGCACGAAAACGACCAACAAGGAAGATGAGCTTTTTTCCGGTCGGGACAACGATCTGCTCGGCCTTTTCACCTTCGCCCGCTATCCGCTGGTCGCCGCGCCTCTCACATTACGGCATAACCTGCTGCTGGATTACATTAACCAGCTTGATACGGTACACCGGCGCGAAGAAGACGGCACCTATATCGGCTATGCCCTGGAGAGGGCGCTTCTTCAGATAATTGACGCGAAAAGCCGCGCCGGCAAAGAGAATCCTTATCATATCAAATCATCCATCATTGTCTTGATCACGGATGGCGCCCAG
>CAYWUR010000339.1:0-1894 GCA_964460745.1 uncultured Desulfobulbia bacterium
CACCGGCAAACTTTTACAGGCAGAGGTTTTGCGGAGATATGTCTCCCTTGCTGAAATGTTACAAAATCGGAATGGATTCCGCTCGATGAAAACGATCAAGGATAATCTGGCAAGCGTACGGGAAAGGATAGCCGCCGCCGCCCGCCGGGCCGGGCGTGACAGGGAAGAGGTAAAACTGGTGGCGGTATCAAAACGAATTTCCCAGGACCGGCTCCAGGAAGCCGCCGATTGCGGACAACTGATCTTCGGAGAAAATTATGTTCAGGAGGCCAAAGGGAAAATTCCCTGTTCGGACAAAGATATTTCCTGGCATCTTATCGGCTACCTGCAGTCAAATAAAGCAAAACTCGCGGCCCAACTGTTTCAGGTCATTGAGACCGTTGACCGTCTCAAGTTAGCGATGGCGCTGGATAAGCACCTGGCCATCTTAAACAAGAACATCGATGTGTTAATTCAGGTTAATATCGGCAGGGAACCACAAAAGGCCGGCGTACTCCCCGAAAATGCGGCGGAGTTGGTCGGTCGGATCTCGCAATGCCGCCACCTGCGAGCCAAGGGGCTTATGACTATGCCGCCGCATTTTGACGATCAGGAAATGGCCCGGCCATATTTCAGTCAGATGCGAAAATTGGCGGAAAAGCTGCAAGCCCAGGGTATTTTTGGGCAAAAAGAACGGCTGGAGCTTTCCATGGGCATGTCCAATGATTTTGAAGTTGCCATCGAGGAAGGCGCAAGCCTGGTACGCGTGGGGACGGCGATCTTCGGACCACGAAACTAGAAAACGGGGGGATAAAACATGGAATTAACCATGATCGGTACCGGCTATGTCGGCCTGGTTACCGGCACCTGCTTTGCGGAATTCGGTCATAACGTGACCTGTGTTGACAAGATTGAGGACAAAATCACGGAACTCAACAAAGGGAATGTCCCGATCTACGAACCGGGGCTGAAAGCTCTTATCCAGAAAAACAGCCGTGAAGGACGTCTAAAATTCACCACGGAATTTTCCGAGGCGGTTTCCGGCGCTAAAGCCGTTTTTATTGCGGTAGGCACGCCAACCAGTCGCCGCGGCGACGGTTACGCGGATCTGACCTATATTTACGATGCCACAAAAGAAATCGCCCGCCATCTTAACGGCTATACGGTCATAATAAACAAGAGTACCGTCCCGGTGGGCACGGCGAGACAGGTAGCACGCATCATCAAGGAAATAAATCCGCAAGCAGACTTTGATGTGGCGTCCAATCCTGAGTTTCTCCGGGAGGGGGCGGCCATCACCGATTTCATGCGACCGGACCGAGTTGTCATCGGCGCCGACTCGGAAAAGGCACGCGAAGTACTCAGGGAAATATACAGGCCCCTTTATTTGCTGGAAACCCCTATTGTCAGCACCGGCATAGAAACAGCCGAATTGACTAAATACGCGGCCAATGCCTTTCTGGCGGTAAAAATAAGTTTCATCAACGAAATAGCGAACATCTGCGAGGTTGTGGGTGCGGATGCAATCGCGCTGGCCAAGGCCATGGGACAGGACGGCAGGATCGGTAGTAAATTTCTTCATCCCGGCCCCGGCTACGGCGGCTCTTGTTTTCCGAAAGACACGATTGCCCTGCTGCGCCTTGTCCAGGAGCATGGCGAGGCAAGCAGAATCGTCGAAGCAGCCGTTGAGGTCAACGCCGCCCAAAAAGCAAGAAAGGTAAAACAAAGCAGGGATGGTCTCGGCGGTGTGGTCGCCGGCAACACCACTGCCCTGCTTGCCCTCACCTTGAAGCCTGAAACAGACGATATGCGGGAAGCGCAGGCCATCACTATCCTGCCAGCCCTTTTAGAACAAGGCGCTCACATCAAGCCCCATGCTCCGCAAGGCATGCGGGAAGCGGCCAGATATCTGCCG
>CAYWUR010000340.1:0-1880 GCA_964460745.1 uncultured Desulfobulbia bacterium
TTGAGGCTGATTTCTCATTGCCTGCAATACGTGTGATTCGTGCCTTGGATCGAGTCCATACGACGGTAAGGATTCCGGAGAGCAATAAGGCGGGCAGAATCCTCGGAACGAGTAAGCGCAGTTGTTGAAAGGCGCTTTCAATATTTTGTTTTGCCTCAACAGATAACTCAGCTGATTTCTCGTAAAAAAGATACGTTTGCGCCAATCCCTGGTCCAAGGCCTGCAGTAACGCATTATATGGGTTGATATGGTTAAGCAGACCGTAAGCCGTCCAGAATATCACCCATATTATTATCAGAAAAAAGATACCCCTTAGTGCGGCGGTTAGCGGGCTTTTTTGCTGCTCGACCGCCTGGAAAAAAATAATGCCCACCGGCGCCAGGGTCAGAGAAAGAATCAACAATGGCGCGGATCCCAAAAATATCGCCATCCCGCCGGCCAGTAAAATGGCCGTTCTGATAATGGCAAAGCCTTCTTTTTCCCCCAGAGATGTGAGATAGTAAAATACCGGCAGCGGCACAAAACCGTTAAGCCAGCTGATTTTACCGGAACTGATCGCCGGCAGGGAAAAAATGACGGCCATGATTGCAATCCCCACATAATGGGCTATCTGGCCGATCTTTTTGTCTCCATTGCCCATATGTCGAAGGTGCCCGCCCGTCCCCGGCTGGTTTAGAATTGTGATGTGCCGCTATAGGATATCAAGGCAATTTGTCTGGCTCTTTTTATGGCTTCGGTCAGTTGCCTTTGATGCTTCGCGCAATTGCCGTAAATACGCCGGGGAATAATTTTCCCGCGCTCGGTTACAAAATTTTTCAGGGTACGGACCTCCTTGTAGTCGATGATCAGTTTGCTGTCCGCGCAAAAGCGGCATACTTTTTGCCGTGGGAATATTTTTTTTCGTGGCGCCATTGAATTTCTCCGTTTTTTTCAGTGCTTATTTCCAATCGGAAAGCGGGCCTGTTGCTGGTCTGCAGGCCGCCCGATAAAGTTTTATCTGCCTGTAGATATTGTTGATCTATTGGCCGGCTTCCTTGGTGTCCGAGTCCTTTTCCGCTTTCTCTTCAACAACAGCGTTCTCGGCCTCCGGCGCAGCAACAGCTTTCTCGGCTTCCGGCTCAGCAACGGCTTTCTCGGCTTCCGGCGCAGCAACGGCTTTCTCGGTTTCCGGCGCAGCAACGGCTTTCTCGGCCTCCGGCTCAGCAACAGCTTTCTCGGCCTCCGGTTCAACCTGGGCGGCCTTGGTCATTTCTTCCTTAAGGGCCAAGGGATCACAGGAATCAGCCAATTTGACCGTCATGAATTTGATTATCCGGTCATCTATTTTGAAAATACGTTCCATTTCCACAACCGCGGCGGGTGTGCCGGCATAATCTACATAAATGTAATAGCCTTGCCGTTGTTTCTTGATGAGATAGGCCAGCTTTTTCAGCCCCCATTCATCTACCTTGAGAACCGTGCCGCCATAATTTTCAATGATGGCGCTGGTTTTGTTGATGGTGTCGGCGAAGCCTTCCTCCCCGACATTTGGTCTTACAATATAGATGGTTTCATACCTGCGCATGTCTTTGCTACCCCCTCTTGGACTTTTAAAGTGGCCCCCGCTTTCACATAAACTGGAGAGCGAGAAGGCATTTCTAAAAAATAAACCGTCAACTTAACACGGGTGTCAAAAGTCTGTCAATTTTTTTCCTACTCCTTACTTCCGATTGTCCATCAACCAACGGTTGACAAATTTGTCGATTGTCGCTGACAAGGCGTCCTCGCCGCCGGCACCGGTCGTGCGGCCGAGGTCGACAATGCCGGACAGCAGGTCGCCAAGCTCCATTGATATGTCACGCTGCCGGCCGGCGGCCAATGCTTCCTTAAGTCCGGCAAGA
>CAYWUR010000341.1:0-1869 GCA_964460745.1 uncultured Desulfobulbia bacterium
TTTGCATTATTGTGACTATCCCACTGATCTGCCTATGTTCCTATCTTCCCCTTATTCGAAAAAACGGAGGAAGGAACAAAAAAACGCCACTCCGGCAAATAAATGACAAGCCGGCACAATCCGCATCATGAGACCCGAGGAAAAGACCGCCGCAACATGGAAGTAATGATATTCAATCTGCCGACCAGAATCTATTTCGGCGACGCCGATTTTTTTGCCATTGACGATTCGCACAAGAAGATATTGGTTGTTGCCAGCCATTTTCTTAAAAAAGCAACAACAGATATTATTTCACAAAAGCTTTGCTCCAACGCCACCGTCATTACCGGAATCGTCAAGGAACCAGGTGAACCGACGACCGAGACAATTGCCGGGATAATAAAACGATCTCGGCAGACAGGGTTTGACGCGGTAATCGGCATCGGCGGCGGCAGTGTGCTGGATACGGCCAAGGCGGTGGCCCTGCTGAAAAAATCCGGCGGCAATATTAACGATTATGAATTTTCTTCCGAAAAAATCAAAGGCGCCCTGCCGATCTATGCCATTCCCACGACCTGCGGCAGCGGCAGTGAGGTGACACCTTACTGCGTTATCACCAACGCCGAAACCGGCAGAAAATTCACCATCACCCACGATTCGCTACGGCCGCTTAAGGCATACATTGATCCCGTATTTATCAAGGAGCTGCCGCGGCAGACCATGCTGGCTTCCGCCCTGGACGCATTTACGCACAACCTGGAGGCCACGCTCAATGTAAATGTCAATCCATTAATCAGCCCCCTGGCCTTGGAAGGACTGCGGCTCATCTATCATAATCTGAAAAGGGCGGTTAAACTCCCCGTTGTTCCGGATGAGATATGTCGGCGGCTTGCCATGGCCTCTCTTTATGGAGGGATCAGCATCACGCACAGCAGAACCGGCCTGACCCATACCATGTCCGCCGCCTTTGCCGAGTTCTCCAAAGAACCGCACGGCCTGCTGAACGCGAAGCTGCTGCCCTATGTTCTGCGTTACAACATCAAGCACTATAATGGCAAATTGGCAGATACCGCCACACGGATTACCGGCCTTGATTTCCGTTCCGACCAAGACGCCGGCGTACATATCAGCACATGGCTCCAAGACCTGCTTGACGGACGACAAACAATCTCCGGATGCCGTAAGGTGGCGGCCAATAAAGACCATGTATCTGAACGGGTGTTGCAGGATAAAGGATTACCTCGGGTAAACGCCGCTCCTATAAGCCGTCGGCTAATTAAACAACTGATAGGAAATATCACGGATGAGCAGAGATAACACCAAGGGAAAAAAATTCTTTCCCCAAATCTGCTTGAGCAAAGAATTCGCCGCGGAATTAACGCGTTATTGCGACTGTTTCAGCGCCGTCCCGGACAGCGTTATAAAACAGGTGCTGCCCCGGTTGACCCCCTTTTTTTTCGCCCCACGGGAAAACCACGCCATCGGCATGGCATTCGGCGCCAGGCTTGCCGGCAAAAGGCCGTGCGTCCTCATGCAGAACAGCGGCCTGGGGCTGGCCCTGGACGCCATTCTCGGTCTTTTTGTCCTTTACAAACAGGGCGTTTTACTGGTTGTATCAAACAGAGGAGAATTGGCATGGGAAGAGGCGCAGCATCAGGACTGGGGTGATATCACGGTACCGCTGCTGGCGGCCGCCGGCATCACCACCATCGATTTTGCCCAACAGGGATTGCCGGCCATAAAACAGGCCTGCCGAATGGTTGAGAACGAACATCGGGTGGTGGCGTTGATGTTGCATCGAGGAAACCTGGATGAATAGTACCTGCTCCCAGGATACCGAATCTTTCCGCGGTCAGCCCGGCTCACGTATGACCAATACGCTTCGCCGGT
>CAYWUR010000342.1:0-1834 GCA_964460745.1 uncultured Desulfobulbia bacterium
GTTTGTCGGCGAGATTCTGGCGGCCCTGACTTTTGTTCTGGTTAGCGGCGTGACGTTGCAGTCCTTTGGTGATCTTCTGGGGTTTGGTGAAATTCGTACGTCTTTTCTGGCGACGACTGTCACGGTTTTTTGCATGGTCGGGGTGATGAACGCCTTGAATTTGTCAGACGGCCTGGATGGATTGGCGGGCGGCATCGGGTTCATGGCGGCCCTGTTTTTGACGCTGATAGCTTACTGGCATCATGCGTGGTATTGGGTGGATATTTCCTTAGCCCTGATCGGCGTACTGCTTGGTTTCCTGCGTTATAATCATTATCCGGCCTCCTTGTTCATGGGTGATACCGGCAGTTTGCTGATCGGCTATACCCTTGCCGCCATAAGTGTCGCCCTTACCAACGCCGGCGGCGGCGCCACAAGTGTGCCGGCGATCAGCCTTGCCATTTTGCTGGCCGTGCCGGTTGTTGATACCATCTGGGTGATGTCCCGCCGATTGTTGACAGGGCGAAATCCGTTTCAGCCGGACAAGAGTCATCTGCACCATCGTTTGCTGCAACTGGGACTCGGCCATGCCGGCGTGGTGAGCTTTATCTACGGCCTTATGCTCTTTTTCGGATTCTGGTCATGGCTGGTTCGGGCTGAACCTGTATGGCTACAGTTTTACAGCACCGTTGCTATCTTTATCTGCATCTATGGGGGATTGTCATTACTGGAAAAGTTACGGATAGATTTCGGCCGGTTTATGAGGTCGGCGCGTTTGGTCCCGGCCCGGCGGATAGTTCTCTGGCCCGGGATTATCCGTCCGCTCTTTTGTGCTGTCCCCTTTATTCTTTTGGCCGGTCTGGCCGTGCCGACTCTGGCTGCTGTTCCTTTTTCCCGACCGCTCGGGCTGTTTGCCTGTAGCGCCGCCTTTTTTGTTGCCCTGTTGTTCCCATGGACAGGAGGCAAGGGAAGGCTGCTCATGGGGCACGGGGTTATTTACGCTGCTTTCTTTTTCCTGCTGCTGATACTTGGTCTTGCAGTCCGAACCTTGTTCTGGCCTCTTCTGCTTTTATACGGGATCAGTCTGCTCGCCTTTTGCTGGGTAATTATCAAGGTGGCCACTACCCGTACCGATCTGTTGCTGTACCCGAGCGGCTTTGAGCTCCTGCTGATTTTTTCTTCCTGGATTTCGCCTTTTGCGTTGCAACCCATACTGAATATCAAGTTGAAAACCGGTTTGCTGATCGTTCTGGTATGCGTTCAGGCGCTTCCCTGGCTTTGTCTGACCAAGCTGGTGGTCAGACGTGACCCTGCTAAAAATTTCAGCGTGGCTTTTGGGTTTATTCTCCTGTTTCTTTTAATAGGTGGCAGCGCTTTTTTGTGATCGTTATATTGACGAAGTTCGACGAAATAATACAACAGCATTGTTTTTTGGGGGGAGATATGGCAGGAGGGCATATTAATAAAATATTTGCACCAAAAGGGAATAAAAGTGCATTGTTTTTGTGTCTTTTGTTCCCCTTGTTTTTGTTATTAAGCATTACATCGCCGGTTTGGGCGTTTAATAATGAAAATCTTTTTATCTCGCCTGCCAATTCGGGCGGCACCGGCATGCTGGATATGCCGTCGGCCCGCATAATGCCGGACTGGCATTTGCGCATCCATTATTCCAGTGTTCCTCCGTATCATACCTATGCCATGGCCGTCACTTTTCTCCCCTGGCTGGAGGTTAACGGCCGGGTTGTTGAAATTTCGGGCGAACCGTCCGGGTTAGGGAGCGCTTACGGCGATTACAAGGACAAGGCTCTTGATTTCAAAATAAGATTGCTTGAAGAGGGTGACTCCTGGCCGGCTA
>CAYWUR010000343.1:0-1817 GCA_964460745.1 uncultured Desulfobulbia bacterium
AAAGGCCGGGCGGAAGAAGACGTCAGCCGACTCGATGCACAGCGGGAGTAGCCCTGACGTTGATGGCAAGGCCGCCTGTATCACCGGATCATGGAACCGCTGCTCGGCAAAGTCCTGTGGCGAGTCATCTTTTTTCTGACCATTATCGGCCTGTTGCTCGGCTCCTGTGCCATGGTTTATTTCGGCCTGGTCAAGGTCAAAATGCTGCCCTTTGACAACAAAAGTGAGTTTCAGATTATACTGAACATGCCGGAAGGCAGCAGCCTCGAACATACCACGCAGGCGGCCCGGGAGATTGCGGCAAATGTCGGCCGGGAGCCGGAAGTGGTAAATTATCAAATCTATGCCGGCACCGCATCCCCTTATAATTTTAATGGACTGGTACGTCATTACTACATGCGCCGCGGCGCCGATGTCGCCGATATTCAAATTAATCTGCTGCCCAAAAATGAACGGCGAGCCCAGAGCCACGATATAGCCAAACGCATCCGGCCGGCGGTGACGGCAATTGCCGAAAAATACGGCGCGACGGCAGCGGTGGCCGAAGTGCCGCCCGGGCCGCCGGTGCTGCAAACCCTGGTAGCGGAAATTTACGGGCCGAACGACACCGAACGGGTCAAACTGGCTACCAGGGTAAAAGAAATTTTTTCCAGCACGCCGGGGGTAGTCGACGTTGACTGGTATCGAGAAGCGGCAAGGCAGAAGACCGTTATTACGGTAGACAAGGAAAAGGCCGCCTTAAACGGCATCTCCACGGGAGAAATAACCAGGACTGTCGATATGGCGGTCAAAGGCATGGCCATTGATCTTTTCCATCAGCCACGCGACAAGGAGCCGATCAGTATCATTTTTGAACTGCCCAAGGCGCAGCGGGCCAGAATCGACAGTGTCCTGAATATCCGTATGCGTTCCGGCCTCGACCCGACCGGACCGCTCGTGCCGTTGCGTGAGCTGGTCAGAGTTGAGAAGAAACCGGTCGACCAGCCCATTTACCGCAAGAACCTGAAACCGGTGATCTATGTAACCGGCGATGTCGCCGGCGCGGCGGAAAGTCCGGTCTATGCCATTATCGACATGAATAAAAAACTGGCTGCCCTGGATGGCCGGCAGTTCGGCTCCGACAAGAAGGCAATCGAGGTTTATAACCTGCGGCAACCATTTACGGAGACGCGGCCCGCTGTCAAGTGGGACGGTGAGTGGCATATAACCCTTGAAGTCTTCCGCGACCTGGGGCTGGCCTTCTGTGCCGTCATGATTCTTATTTACATGCTCATGGTCGGCTGGTTCAAGGATTATTTCGTGCCCCTGGTGGTGATGGCCGCCATTCCCTTTTCGTTGATCGGTATTCTGCCGGCCCATTGGGGGCTGGGCGCCTTTTTTACGGCTACTTCAATGATCGGCTTCATGGCCGGCGCCGGGATCGTGGTGCGCAACTCCATTATCCTGGTAGATTTTATCGAATTGCGGATCAGCCACGGTTTACCGCTGGCCGAGGCGGTGGTAGAGGCTGGCGCCATCCGCTTCCGGCCCATGCTGCTGACCGCCCTTGCCGTGGTGGTCGGCGCCTCGGTTATTCTGGCCGACCCCATCTTTCAGGGACTAGCCATCTCGCTGATGTTCGGGGAAATCGCCTCGCTGATGATCAGCCGCATGGCAGTACCAGTCCTTTATTACATGCTGCGGCGGCATCATCATGCATCGGCGGAAATCAGCGGTCAGGGATGAGGGGGTCAAGAGTTGCGCAGAAAATCAAAAAAAGGAGGTAACTATTCAGCTGCACCCCATCTTCATCCGTTTCGCCCTCCTCACGTACAGGG
>CAYWUR010000344.1:0-1805 GCA_964460745.1 uncultured Desulfobulbia bacterium
GGCACGACTTTTCCCGTCGAGGTGCGGGCGGTTCTGGTGGAACTGGAAGGACGGAAATATCTCCAGGGACTGGCCCGTGACATTACGAAACGTAAACAGGCCGCGGATGAACTGGCCGCCGAAAAAGAACGGCTGGCCGTGACCCTGCGCAGCATCGGCGATGGCGTCATCACCACTGACATCTCCGGAAACGTTACCTTGCAGAACAAGATCGCCGAAAAGCTCACGGGCTGGAGCAACAAGGAGGCGGTCGGTCGGCCTCTGGCAGAGGTATTTCACATCATCAACGAGCGAACCAGGGAGATATGTGAGAATCCGGTCACAAAAGTTATGAAAAACGGCCAGATTATCGGGCTGGCCAATCATACGGTCCTGATCTCCAAAGACGGCAGGGAGCGGAGTATTGCCGACAGCGGCGCACCGATTCTTGACGCCCGGAGTAATATTATCGGGGTAGTCCTTGTCTTCAGGGATATTACCGCGCAGATCAGGACGGAGAAAGAATTGTTTAAAGTAAAAAAGCTGGAGTCCATTGGCGTGCTGGCCGGAGGTATCGCCCATGATTTCAATAATATTCTTGCAGCTATTTTAGGTAACATCAATTTAGCCCTTTTCGACGACGGTCTTAAGGAAGAAACCAGAGAACTCCTGTCAGAGGCGGAAAAGGCGTCACTTCGGGCCAAGGATCTCACCCGGCAATTACTGACCTTTGCCAAGGGCGGTGAACCTGTTAAGGAAGTATCTTCCCTTGAAAATGTTATTAAAGATTCAGCTGATTTTGTTCTGCACGGTGATAAAGTTGCCTGCCGCTACGATATCCCTGAAAATCTATGGCTGGCAGATATTGATAAGGGACAGATGAGCCAGGTAATCCAGAATATTGTCCTTAATGCCAGTCATGCAATGCCTGAAGGGGGGATTATCCGGGTAACCTGTGAAAATATTTCCTCAGACGGCCGAGTCGGGCCGCCACTCGCGAAAAAAGGAAAATTCGTGAAAATAAAAATTCAGGACAACGGCGTCGGCATGCCCGCGAATGTAATAGAAAAAATATTTGACCCATATTTCTCAACCAAACAGGAAGGAAGCGGACTCGGCCTTGCCGTAACCCAATCTATTATAAGCAAGCACAATGGTTATATTCTGGCCGAGTCCACCCCAGGCGTCGGCAGCACCTTCACTATTTATCTTCCGGCCTCGGAGGAAACAAAGATGCGGGAGAATGAATCCCCGGCGGGAAAAAAGGCGTCATCCCAAGCAAAAATTTTGATTATGGATGACGATGAAATGGTGAGAAACATGGCCAAAGCCATGCTGGCAAGATTAGGCCATGAGGTAGCTCTTTCAGAAAACGGCGAAGAGGCTGTAAAACTTTACCAGGAGGCCGTTAACGCCAATAATAAATTTGATCTTGTCATCATGGACTTGACTATTCCAGGAGGCATGGGCGGCAAGGAAGCGGTGCAGAAAATTATCACCATCGACCCGGCGGCCAAAGTCGTTGTTTCCAGTGGCTACTCCAATGATCCAATCATGGCAAATTTTAGTGATTATGGTTTTTGCTCGGCAATTGTCAAGCCGTATCAACTCCAGGAACTATCCGTAGTAATCAGTCAGATCATTGATTGATGGTCTATAAAAAAGGGGTTTTAACCTAAAGGAAAAGGTAACTATTCAGCAAAGGCAACAAATTATCCTAAACTCGTAGCCGTAACTGTTCAGATGTGCCCCAGGTTCGTCCGTTTTGACATCCGATGCGTACTCCCTGTACGTGAGGAGGGCAAAACGGACGAAGATGGGGTGCA
>CAYWUR010000345.1:0-1805 GCA_964460745.1 uncultured Desulfobulbia bacterium
TCCATATCGATAAACAACGCAAAATCAAACCGTTAAGCAACTCAGAAAGTTGAGCTCCCTGTATATTGCAGGGCCGGAGCGCGTGCGCCCTGAAAGAAGTCTTGGGGTGCAGGTGGGGCTGCCGGTGAACTTTTACCATCAATCTGTTGCCTGTTCCGGCGTAAAATGGTTATATAAACCTGACTGTGCCGCCGCACTCTGTACGCTTTTTTTTAATCCGCCAGGAGAAATCAATGCCCCTTAAGATATACAATACCGGTACCGGCAAAAAAGCCGAGCTGCAGCTCATTGAAGAAGGACATGTCAAGATGTATGTCTGCGGCATCACGGCTTACGATTACTGCCATATCGGCCATGCCAGATCAGCCCTGGTATTTGATATGATTGTCCGCTATCTCCGTTTCCGGGGTTATAAGGTCACATATATCCGCAATTTTACCGATATCGACGATAAAATCATTAATCGCGCCAACGAGCAACAGACCTCAACCGCGGAACTGTCGCAAAGATTTATCCGGGCATTTTACGAAGACATGGACCGTCTCGGCGTTGCCCGGCCGACAATCGAGCCCCGGGCCACCGAGCATATGGCGGAAATGATCCGGATGATTCGCGAATTGATGGACAAGGGCCTTGCTTATCAAAACGGCGACGACGTCTACTATGCCGTTGAAAAATTTCATGATTACGGATCATTATCAGGCAGAAGTCTTGATGAGATGAAGGCCGGGGCCAGAATCTGCGTCAACGAAAACAAGAGAAACCCCATGGATTTTGTTCTCTGGAAAGCCGGCAAGCCGGGCGAACCGTCCTGGGACAGTCCGTGGGGATCGGGCCGGCCGGGCTGGCACCTGGAATGTTCCGCCATGAGCCGCAAATATCTCGGCGACACGTTTGACATACACGGCGGCGGCAAGGACCTGATTTTCCCCCATCATGAGAACGAAATCGCGCAAAGCGAAGGCGCCACGGGCGCGCCCTTTGTCAATTGCTGGATTCATCACGGCTTTGTTACGATCAAGGATGAAAAGATGTCCAAGTCCCTTGGGAATTTTCTAACGATCCGCGAGGTTCTTGAAAAATTCAGCGCCGAGACGCTCCGCCTTTTTGTCTTTTCCACGCATTACCGCAACCCCCTGGATTATTCGGAGGCCGCCATGCAGGATTTTACAGCCGGCCTTGACCGCCTTTATGAATGCCTGGCGGAGATTGCCCTGCTGCCGCGGGTTGATCATCCTCGGGCCGAGGACGGCAGCCGGCCGACCGTGGCGTCGAGCAAGGATATTAAAAAGATAAAAACGCTGGCCGATCGTTTTACAACAGCGATGGACAACGACTTTAACACCGCCCAGGCCCTGGGGCACATATTTGATACGGTAAAAACACTTAACAAAATAAAACAGGCCCTGCCCCGCACCCCGGCAGCCGCGGATATCGAGCTTCTCAACAACGGCGCGCAAACCATAAAGGAACTCGCCGGCATCATGGGATTGATTAACGAGGATCCGGTCGCCTATATTGCCGCAAAGCAAAAAAGTCTGTTAAGCCGGCTGGATATCGACGAAGAAAAAATTGAAGACCTCATCCGGGAAAGGGCCCTGGCCCGTGACCAAAAAAACTGGGCCAGAGGAGACGAAATCAGGGATCAACTCCTCGCCCGGCATATTGAACTACAGGATGGCGCCGAGGGGAGGACGACCTGGAAAGTTAAAATCAATTAAGCGTTCCAGGAACGCCCTGCTGCACGCGCTCAAGTCCCCCAATATACAGGGAGTATAATCGGGTGACTCGATCACGCACATCAG
>CAYWUR010000346.1:0-1799 GCA_964460745.1 uncultured Desulfobulbia bacterium
CTGATCAACTCGACGCTCATCAGGCGGGCACTGCCGACGCGCACGGTAAAGCACTCGGCGCCGGTCTCACTGACATGTTTCAATACACCCGGCTGCGGGATATCATGATACAGCCATTTTCCATAGTTTTCCTTAATAACCGGCGGGAAAAACTGCTCATAATGAGGGGGACCGATATCCGTTATTCTATCCTGCATCGGATTTTCTGGATCATAACCCATGGTTAAACCTCCTTTGTGTCTATATGATTAAGCACTATTATCTGCTTATGATTTACTAAAAACTATTCTCCGAAGTGTTTCTTCCGAAATTCCTTGATTTCCCGGGCAAAGCCACCCTCAACCTCTTCGTCCCGCCAGAAGACATACGGATTGGAACGCGGCTCCATTACATGCTGTGGAATAGGCTCAATATCCATAACCTTCAAGAAGGTCGGCAGGCCGGTGCGCTGAATAGACTCACCGATCCGCTCACGATTCTTGCCCTCTTCCATCCACCAATCCCAGGCTTTTTCGATCAGATCTTTTAACGACTCAAAGTCATTGTCCTTGCGCACTTCAACAAACGGCACAACCATGGTCGCAATCTGGGCGCCGTCAAGGATCGGGGCTTTGGCGCCGAAAAGAATCGTCGCGCCTTGTTGCTTACCGGGACGGAGAGCCCGCGGCATTACATTGATGCAGTGCATGCAGCGAGTACATTCAGTGTTATCTATCTTTAACGTATCGCCTTCCATCCACATGCATTTGGTGGGGCAAAGATCAAGAACCTCGGCTGTTATGTCAAAAGCACCCCAGTCGCGACCGCTATGGGCCCCGGCATTGGCTTTATACTCGCCATTCATATAACCCTTAACCGCGGCCTGGTCGATGCGGATGTCATCTTTCCAGGTGCCGATTACCGCCATGTCGGAACGGGCGATAGCGGCAACGCAATCATTGGCGCAACCGGAAAATTTAATCTTGAATTTATAGGGAAAAGCCGGCCTGTGCAACTCATCCTGGTAGGTCATGGTAATATCGTGGCAGGCCGCCTGTGTATCGAAACAACTCCATTCGCAACGGGCCTTGCCTACACAACAGGAGGGGGTCCGCAGGTTGCCGCCGGAACCACCGAGATCCATCTTAAGATCGTGCGTGCATTCCCAGAAAATATTTTCCAACTCCTCGGTCTTGGTACCCAAAAGAACAAGGTCGCCGGTGGAACCATGCATGTTGGTCATGCCGCTGCCCCGTTTTTCCCACATATCGCAGACCTTTCTTAAAATATCGGTACTGTAGAATTTACTGGACGGCTGATTCAAACGGACAGTGTGAAAATGTGCCACACCGGGAAATTTTTCGGGAGCATCGGAATAACGACCGATAACACCACCACCATAACCGAAAACACCGACGATACCGCCATGTTTCCAGTGGGTGATCTTATCTTTGTAAGATAATTCCAACTGGCCCAGAATATCCCAGCACTCCTCCTTTCTTGCCGCTTGCCGCTTTATGTCAGAGACAAAACTTGGCCACGGACCTTTTTCCAATTCGTCCAATAAAGGCGTATCATGCTTTGGCATTTAGAATTCCTCCTCGCGATCTAGTTTTTTTACAAGTCCAAAATAGCTTAACCTTAAAAATATGCCTCGCCACCACTTTGTTTTCCGCGCCACGCCATAATAAACCTACACGCGACGGGGAAGGAAAATATTCACTGTTGAATACTCCTTTTCGGGAAAAAATAAAATCGGACCATAATCCGCTAATCCCCTCTTTGTCAACAAAAAACAACAAGTAATGCCGCCTCCCAAT
>CAYWUR010000347.1:0-1796 GCA_964460745.1 uncultured Desulfobulbia bacterium
TCCCTTTTCCAGATAAAGTTCGTCGGCGGATTTTTTTTCGCGGCGGGTAATTCTGGACAGATCCCGGTTCGAGACGATGTCGGTCCAGAATTCCCGGCAGGGATTCATAAGGAAAAAATTTACCTCGATGTGGTTGGCGAGACCAGCTAATATCTTCAGGTGAAAGGGCGGCAGGGAGGAGATGCCGAAAACTGAAAGACGGGTCGGCAGCCAGGGCGGCGGCACAAAAGTCCGATCGGCCAGTTTTGCCAGGCAGCCCTGCAGCATGGCCGCCCGATGGGGCGCATTGATGCGGATAGCCGTCTGTCGCCATAGTTCGGCCTGCCATTCATCAACCGCTTTATTTGGTCGACGGTTCTCCTGCCAGGCAAGGATCATTTCAGGCCGGTACAGCAGATATTGATCAAAGAGATCCGCAATTTTGTTTGCCAGTTGAAAACGTTTAAGGTCGTTTTGGTCGGCAAGATATGATCTGACGGCTTCGAAATTGGGCCGTTCAACGAGCTCGGCCAGCAATTCCATGATGTGCCAAGTCATGAATTCCTTATCATATGGCGAGCGGTCCGGCAAATCGGCATTGAGCAGCCGGAAAATTTTCCAGATAAAAGCGTTGGGAAACGGATAGTCGCAGTTGGCCCATATGCCGAGATGCCCGGCCAGCCGCATGGACAACCAGCGAGCCATGCCGCGGCTTTGTACCAGAATGGTTTCCCTGACCAGAGGGGGAAGGGGGCAATCGTTGGCCGTGGCCGCCAGTTTGTCGGCCAGAGTTTCCAGGCGGTTGCCGGTATGGATGGTCAAGCCGGTCATGCGTTGGTTCTTAAGATGCCGTCGGTAATTGTGGTAATGTGGATGTTTTTTTGCATTCGATTTGTTACGATTCTAGCGGCTGGAGGCTTGGCTTATGCGGCGACAGTCGTTATTACGGCCCAGACAAGGATGATCGCCGTTACCGTCGTGCAGAGGCCGGCTAAGCCCTTATGATAAAATTGTTCCTTCTTCCTTTCGTTATAGTCAAGTATAAATCCCAACAATATTCCCGCCACGACACCGCCGCCGTGCCCCCAGTTGTTGATACCGGGCACCAGCAGGCCGAAGATAAAAAGTCCCACGATCCAACTGCCCATCTGCCCGTATATTGTTCGGCCGTAGGTCCCACCCCGGCTTTTGCCGTAGTAGAGGGCGGCGCCGATGAGTCCGCAAACCGCCGCCGACGCACCGATAGTAAAAGGTACGCCTGCCAGGTATGAAATAAAAAAGCCGACAACACCGCTTATGCTATAGATAATGACCATGCGATAAGTGCCGTATTCTTGGGTGATCAGTGGCGCTATCTGCCAAAAGGCGATCATGTTGAACAGTATATGGATTATATTGCCGTGCAGGTAATTTGCCGCTATCAACGACCACCAGCGATGCAGGCGGTCAATGGGTAAGGTTCCTGTGGCGCCCAGCAGCAGCAGGCTTCTCTGGCTGGGGGAAAAACCGGCTCGCGTAGGGTAACTGAACAACAGGGAAAGTATAAACATGCCTGTATTGACATATATTATGGTCTTGATGGCCAGAGCGGCTTTGTCGTCGCCACTGGTCCAGCTCTTGATTTTCCACCAGGCGCCGGGGTTTTTTATCCCGCAATACGGACAGACGCTTTGGCCGGCGCTGATCAGCTTCCGGCAATTTGGGCAAAGAAACGATGATTTCAAGTGTTTTGTCACAATGTCGCTTTCAGTATAGGGTCAAGGGAAGAGTTCGTTGGAGACATCTTAACTTTCTGACTTGAAGTATCATATTAATAT
>CAYWUR010000348.1:0-1795 GCA_964460745.1 uncultured Desulfobulbia bacterium
TTGATGGCGTCGTAAAAAGTCCGATCTACTGCGTCGTGGAGCATTTTCGGAGTCTGCGCTTACCTGTTCGCTCGGCATACCATATGTATGGCCTCTCTCGCAAAAATACCCCACTCCTCGGAGTCTACGCTTACCTGTATATCGAAATTTTTACTTAGCCATCCCGTTAGTTTTTACGAGTCCATCAAGTTTTAAGATTTAAGTTTTAAAAAGCGGTCGGGACGCCGCGGCGGCTCCCGTAAATCCTGGAGGAAATTCCCGCTCCCGCCGGATTTATGCTGGAGGGGAGGAGTTTTAAGTTTATTACAATCTTAGCGCCAACTTCATTCCCTCTTCAACAGTTCTCATAATTTTATTGGAAATTGCATGGACTCTATCGGTCAGAAATGATTTGTCGATTGTGATTATTTGTGAAATATTAATGACACTTTCCTTGGACAATTTTGATTGCTTTGCTGAAAGTAAAACATTGCCGGGCGCTCCCGCCAGACGTACATTTGTGGTTATGGCCAGCGCAATTACGGTATTGATTTTGCTTTTATTGAATTCATTTGCTTGAACTATGAGTAACGGCCTCCTATAGCCAGGTTCGGAACCTGCCGGGTCCGGTAATTCGGCCCACCATATTTCCCCACGTTTTATCACCATTCTTCTTCCATCGAATTGAATTGCATTGCCGAAAGTACTTTGTCCAACTTAGAATGTTCAGTTGAATAAATATCGTTGAGTTGCTTGGTTATGTGGTCTGTTGATTGCTGTTCAAGAAATTCAGCAACAGCTCTTGCATATAAATGACTACGAGAAACACCGATATTTTTTGCGTAATTATCCGCAGCTATGAATAATTTATCAGGTATCGAAATTGCGGTTTTCATATGGCCACCTCCTGCCTCCCCAGATGTACATACGGATTTGAAATCCGTCCCCTAAGTTTGATTACACATTACCAATGTTGATTTTCCGGATAATCAACAACATAACAATGAATAAATCGGGAAACAAGGGGATCTTGGCGCCCTGCGTGAGCATGAGGGGAATTGTTCCGTCTTCTGATTTCCGCTCAATCCCCCAGGCATATGCCTATTTCCCGGGCCGTCAGTATCTTGTCGTTATCAAGGGGCACCAGCTTTTTGGAGGCGACCGCTTCGACAAGCGGCACCGATATCATGGCCGGCGAGGCCAGGGCAACCATGTGGCCGAAAAGCCCGGCCTCGACGAGCCGCACGGCCGCGGCCCCGAAGCGCAGGGATAAAAGCCGATCAAAGGTGGTCGGCGAACCGCCGCGCTGCAAATGACCGAGAACCAGCGACCTGGTGTCTTTTTGAGTCCGCTCCTTTATCTGCCCGGCCACCCACTCGCCGATGCCGCCCAGCAACATCTCCTCCCGACCTATTTCGCCGGCGTCCTTGCAGACCACCTCGCCGTCTTTGGACTTGGCGCCTTCCGCCACCACAACAATGGCATAATGTTTGCCGTGCAGTTCATTTTCCGCTATTTTTTCGCAGACCCGCTCCATATCAAAAGGAATCTCCGGGATCAGCACCACATCAGCGCAGCCGGAGATGCCGGAATTCAAGGCAATCCAACCGGCCTCCCGGCCCATGACCTCCACCACCATCACCCGATCGTGCGACTTGGCGGTGGAGTGCAGCTTGTCCAACGCCTCGGTGGCCGTGGACACGGCGGTATCAAACCCAAAGGTGAGTTCGGTGGCTTTCAGATCGTTATCAATGGTTTTCGGCACGCCGACCACGGGCATGCCTTTTTCGGCAAAACGATGGGCTATCTCCAGACT
>CAYWUR010000349.1:0-1789 GCA_964460745.1 uncultured Desulfobulbia bacterium
GTAATCCTGACCAGCGGCGCGGCCGACGACATTGTACGGAGCGACATAGCCAGGGAAAAATATCTGGGAGAAAACTTTACCATGTAACTTTGCAATATAATATGTATAAAATAATAGTCTGGAGTTTAGAGTTTCACTATAGGTAAAATTACTGGCTTGAGGGGACTGATTTTTTCACAGTCTTTGATCCGGGAGCCCCCTCAACTGCTTAAACCCGAAACTCTAAACTCCAGAATAACAGGACGTATACCAAACGGGACGACTGATTTTAAAAAATACATCAAAGAAACCACATACGGACAGGCAGAAGGCAACCGCGCGATATGGCATTGGAATTAAAGCAACAAATTAAATTAGCCCAGCAACTGGTAATGACGCCTCAGCTGCGGCAAGCGATTAAGTTGCTCCAACTTTCCAGGCTGGAACTCGTGGAGACCTTGAGTCGGGAGGTAGAACAAAATCCGCTTCTTGACGTCGTTGAGACATCCGGCGATAACGATCTTGATGCAAGCCCGGAATCCCAGCCCATAACCGATGAAGCTGCAAGCCAGAAGCTGGAGAAAACCGCCGAAATAAATATGGAAAGTTCCTCTTCCATGGCAGAAATCAATTGGGATGATTATACTAATTATTATGACAGCGGCTTTTCTTTTTCCCGAGAAACACCCGATACCGACCGCCCCACCCGGCTTGACTTTCTCTCCCAAAAACCAAATCTGCAGACATATATGCAATGGCAGATCTCACACATAAACCTCACAGATGAAGAAAAGATGGTCGTCCCTTTCATTCTTGGGAATCTGAACCGGCACGGCTTTCTGGATGTAACAGTCGAAGACATCAGCAGAGAAATAGGCTGTGAGATTAATTTTGCCGACCGAATTGTCTCCATCGTCCAAGGCCTCGACCCACCCGGCGTGGCCGCCAGAAATGTCAAGGAATCGCTGTTACTACAATTGACCCGCCTTGATTTGGATGATTCATTGGCGGCAATCATTGTTCGGGATCATCTGCACACGTTGGAAATCAAAAATTACGGGGCCATTGCCAAGGCGACCAAACGCCCCATAAAAGAAGTACAGGCCGCAATCGCTATAATTACCGGCTTAAATCCCTACCCCGGCCGGCTCTATTCGGATGAAGAAACGCAATATATCACCCCCGATGTATACGTCTATAAAATCGGGGATCAATATCTCATCGTTCTCAACGATGAAGGCATGCCCCGTCTGCGGGTGAGTCCTGTTTATCAAGAAATCCTGCAAAACGAATCAAAGGTCCCGACGGATACCAAGAATTATTTAAAAAATAAGTTAAAAGATGCGGTCTGGCTGATAAAAAGTATTCAGCAGCGGCAACGCACCATCTATAAGGTTGTTGAAAGTCTGCTGAAATTCCAGAAGGCTTTTTTCGAAAAAGGCGTATCTCATCTTAAGCCGTTAATCCTGAAAGATGTGGCGGAAGATATAAGCATGCATGAATCAACGGTCAGCAGGGTTACCAGCAACAAATACGTTCATACACCCCAAGGAATTTTTGAATTAAAATATTTTTTCAGCACGGCCATCCAACAAAAAGGCGGAGAGGATCTGGCAGCTGAAAGCATTAGACAAAGAATCCGCTCGATGATTCAAACCGAGGATCCCCAAAAACCACTGACTGATATTATTATTTCGAATATATTTGCCAGTGAGAATATCAAGGTTGCCAGACGGACTGTCACCAAATATCGCGAACAGCTGGGCATATTGCCCGACAAACTCCGCCGGCTACCCCCACCCGCGCCCCG
>CAYWUR010000350.1:0-1787 GCA_964460745.1 uncultured Desulfobulbia bacterium
GAACAGTTACGGTTACGAGTTTAGGGTAATTTGTTGCCTTTGCTGAATAGTTACACAAATTATTATAATAGACAAGATATCCTATCGACAGCACTACCGCAATCCTTTGGGGAGTTTGCGTCTCTTCCCCCCTGCCGCGAAGCCTGGACGGCCGCTGAACTTTTTCATCATCTTAAGCATCGCTGTATAACTTTTCATGACCCGATTCACATCCTGCACTGTAGTCCCGCTGCCGTAAGCGATGCGCTGCCGCCGGCCGGCGTTGATAATCCTGTAGTTCCGACGCTCCACGTTGGTCATTGAACCGATAATAGCCTCGATTCGTACCAGCTCTCTATCATCAGGTTTGGGCGTGTTCTTCAGTTGCTTAAATTTGTTGAGGCCCGGGATCATACCCATAATCTGCTCAAGGCTGCCCATCTTTTTTATCTGCTGAATCTGATCGCGAAAATCTTCCAGGGTAAAAATGTTCTTGCGAATTTTCCTGGCAAGCTTTTCAGCTTTCTTCTTATCGACAACGGCTTCCGCCTTTTCAATAAGAGAAAGGACGTCGCCCATCCCCAAAATACGCGAGGCCACCCGGTCCGGATGAAATATTTCCAGGGCATCGAGGTCTTCGCCCATGCCGACAAACTTAATAGGCCGCCGGGTTACGCTTTTTATTGATAAGGCCGCGCCGCCACGGGCGTCACCCTCCATCTTGGTAAGAACAACACCGGAAATATCAAGATCCTGATTAAACTTCTCGGCTACGGTCACGGCATCCTGACCGGTCATGGCATCCGCGACAAAAAGGATCTCGACAGGCTGCACGGCGGCTTTGATCCGACGAAGTTCGCCCATCAATTCCTGATCAACGTGCAGTCGGCCGGCTGTGTCTATAATCAGGGTATCCAGCTTCTCGGCACGGGCTCTGCTCAAGGCGCTTCGGCAGATAGACACCGGTTTTTCAGTCGTTTGCGATGGATGGACATCTACCGCAATATTATCGCCCAGGACTTGCAACTGATCAATGGCAGCCGGTCGATACACATCCGCCGGCACCAGATAAGGGCGCCGCCCCTTCGCTTTAAAAAGTTTGGCCAGTTTGGCGGCCGTAGTGGTTTTACCGGAACCCTGTAAGCCCGCCAACATTATAACGACAGGCGGTCGGCCATCTAACCGTAAAGGCTCCGCCTGACCACCCAGCAAAGAAACCAACTCCTCATGAACAACCTTGACCACCTGCTGTCCAGGGGAGAGGCTCTCAAGAACCTCTTGCCCGACAGCCCGTTCCGTCACGGATCCAATAAATTCCTTGACAACCTTGAAATTTACATCCGCCTCAAGAAGAGCCAGTCTGACCTCACGCAAAGCCGCCTCGATATTCGACGCCGAGAGCTTCCCGTGTCCCCGGAGTTGCCGGAAGATATTATTTAAGCGGTCTGAAAGATTTTCAAACATAAGTCAAATTGATAGATTCGCTGGGTGCCTGAGAGTGTCTGCCACATCCTGACAATTTTTAAAACAGATAAAGATAATTTGATCGCGCCGAAATGTCAAGGAAAGCTCTTAACTTAATTATGTAACAGTTCAGCAAGGAAGACATATCTCCACAAAACCCGCAAAACCTCTGCCGGGAAAAGTTTACCGGTGGTCCCAGATGGGCGTGATCCGGTTCTGCAATTATACTCCCTGTATATTGCAGGGCCGGAGCGCGTTTATATGGGGCTACCGGTGAACTTTTACCAGTCTACTCAACTTTCTGACTTGAAGTATCATGTTAATATAAATAGACAAATTACTCT
>CAYWUR010000351.1:0-1784 GCA_964460745.1 uncultured Desulfobulbia bacterium
CCTCCATCTCTATGTTGCAGCGCCGTTTGCGGGTGGGCTATAACAGGGCGGCGCGGATGATTGAAATTATGGAGAAGGAGGGAATTATCGGTCCGTCCGATGGGGTAAAAGCAAGAGAAGTGCTGGTGAGAAAAAATTATTAGATGGTAACATCAGGATTGGCCTGGCAGCCGCATTACGCCTGGAAAGCCTGATCCCCGGGGAAATGTTTTTTGCTTGACATTTAAGATGTGACAAATTATAGATGACCTTTTCGTAAAAATGAGTGACCGTCCAGTTCTTTGGCGGACCATCTTATTATGCAATAAAGCTATTTTTTTCAATAAGTTGTTTTATCTGGGCAGGGCAATATGTTTTAGCATCTGCAAATTTAAAATGACCACACTATAAAAATGCCTGCGCAAACGACTCGACAGTAGAGGATTGGCGGCTAATTTATTTGTGGCAATTCAGTTGTTGATGGACTTGGAGAGCATTAAGAGGAAAAAAATCGATTCCGCTGCTTGTGGGATCGGAAATGGTCAATCTAAGTGAGGAGGTAATTTAATGCCAAGCTATGTAGATCCTGAGAAGTGTGACGGTTGTAAAGGCGGTGATAAAACGGCCTGCATGTACATCTGCCCCAATGACTTGATGGTCTTGAACAAGGAGGCGATGAAAGCTTACAATCAGGAGCCTGATGCCTGCTGGGAGTGCTACTCGTGTGTTAAGATTTGTCCGCAGGGCGCTATTGCCGTTCGCGGCTACAGTGACTTTGTGCCCATGGGCGGTCTGGTGCATCCAATGAGAAGTTCTGATTCAATTATGTGGACCGTTAAGTTTAGAAACGGCAACATGAAACGATTCAAATTCCCTATCCGCACTACGGCCGAGGGCGCTGCCAATGCCTATCCGGATGGCAAGGGCGACAGTTTAGATGATAACCGGCTGTTCCTGGAAGAAAGCATTGCTCAGCCTGATTCGGCTAAGTTAGCCAAGTAAATAGCGGCTTTAATATCTTGATATTATGACGGAAATATTCTGAGGAGGAAATAATATGGCATTACCGAATAAACCGCTGGGCGAATTGCCAGCCGTTACCAATCCCGAGGTCGTTGAACACGATTGTGATGTCCTGATCGTCGGCGGCGGCATGGCCGCCTGCGGCTGTGCTTTTGAAATCAAGAAATGGGCGCCGGCCGACATGAAGATCCTGTTGTGCGACAAGGCGTCTATGGAGCGTTCCGGCGCTGTTGCCCAGGGCCTTTCCGCTATCAACACCTATATCGGTGAAAATCCGATTGAGAATTACGTGAAAATGGTCCGCAACGACCTGATGGGCATTGTGCGCGAGGACCTGATTTACGATCTGGGCCGGCACGTGGATGAGTCGGTTAAACTCTTCGAGGAATGGGGCCTGCCGGTCTGGAAGAAGGCCGAAGATGGCTCAACTCTGGACGGCGCCAAGCCGGCCAAGACCCTGCGCGAAGGCGGCCAGCCGGTGCGGACTGGAAAGTGGCAGATCATGATCAACGGTGAGTCTTACAAGTGTATCGTGGCCGAGCCTGCCAAGGCCGCTCTGGGCGAAGAGAATTGCCTGGAGAGGATATTCATCGTTAAGTTGCTGCTCGATAAAAGTGTCCCGAATCAGATCGCCGGCGCGGTTGGTTTTTCCACCCGCGAGAATAAAGTTCACGTCTTCCGCTGTAAAACCATGATGGTTGCCTGCGGCGGCGCCGTGAATATCTTCCGGCCGCGGTCAACCGGCGAGGGCAAGGGCCGGGCCTGGTATCCGGTCTGGAATG
>CAYWUR010000352.1:0-1783 GCA_964460745.1 uncultured Desulfobulbia bacterium
TAATTCCCTTGGGAAACCTCAAAACATATATGTGGTTATTCACGGCTAGACCTCAGATTGTTTTTCTTTTCACAGGGCACTAATCATTGCCGCCATCCGCTCAACAAGTTTTTCAACCGGCGACAGGGTTAAAATTCTCAACAGCTCGTCCGCCGCCAGCTCCGTCGGCGGTTCAAATCGCTGTTTCTGTTGCAGGTAAATCTCCCAACGCCCATCCGATACGGCTTGTGGATCCCGAGCCCGAATATCCATACGGCGCCGCATTTCATCTTCGGGGCAGACGCACAAAACAAAGTATAACCGACACCCCAACCGCCTTGCAAGACCGCGCACCAGATCACGTTCTCGACGTTCCTGGTAAGAACCGTCGAGGACAACCGATTTACCCCGGCCAAGCTCAAGTTCGGCCCGCTTAAGCAGGGCGGTGTATGTCTTTACGGAAAATTCCCTTGTATATATCCCCTTACCGAATGACTCCTCGCGGTTGCATGCCGGCGCGAGACCGGCCAATTCCTTGCGGAGGCGGTCCGAGTTGTAATAACTCAGGTGTTGCCGGACAGCCCACGCCTGCGCCAAAGTGCTTTTCCCCGAGGCAATCAAACCGAAAAAAACAAATAATTCTTTTGGGGCTGACGGATTATCCGGCGGCATAACGCGCCGCCAACTCAAAATATTTACGGGACTGTGCCAGAGAGCGCTCTTTGGTCGTATCATCGACCTCCGGCGCATGCGCGGTAAAAAGACCTATCTTGCCACGTACATAGGCCCGGTAACATTTGTAGAAATTGAGAACATCGAGCAACCCGTCGTCACGCGATGCGACCCTGAAATGTTCAATAAAATGCCGAGCCTGATCGTCGAGGCCGTGAAAGTCCAGATCCATGGCCAGGAAGGCGATATCGCTTGCCACATCGCAGTAACGAAAGCGCTTGTTGAACTCGATGCAGTCATAAATATAAACCTGATCCGCCAGACAGATATTGGCCGAATAGAGATCGCCATGGCAATCACGTATCCGGCCCGCCTCGATCCGGACCCTGAAAAGATCTTCTTTTTTAAGAAAATCCCGGGCATAGCGGCTGATCATTTCAAATTGCGATTCATGCAGGGCTGTGCCGCCCACAAACTGTTCAGTCTGTTGAAAATTTTCAAGCACATTGACACTAACGGCCGACGCCGTACCATATTCCTGGATTTCCGGACCGGTTTCGGCCTGTTGGTAAAAGGGAATCAAGGTCGCCGCGATGCTGTCGATCATCTCGACTGTCAGCCGACCGGCGCTGATGATGTTGCCCATCATGCATTCTTCCGGCATCCGGCGCATCTTAACGCCGAATTCTACCGCCTGACCGGGGCCGTTTAATGATAAACGCCCCTCCTGATCATTGACGCTGACCAAACCCAGATAAAGAGAAGGGCAAAGACGACGATTGAGCAGCAATTCCTGCTCACAGAAATACCGTCGTTTTTTAAGCGTGGTAAAATCAAGAAAGCCGAAATTCACCGGTTTCTTAAATTTATAAACATAATTACCGGCCAACAGCACATAAGAAATATGCGTCTGCACCAGTTTGACCGCATCCACTTCGTGAGAATAGGCCCCGGGATCCAGAAGATGCTGAATAACCCGCGGCAAGTTATCATTAGGCATGCCTTTATTTCCTCGAAATCACGGTTGATGGACTCGTAACAAATATGCCGATGGCTAAGGTAACTATTCAGCAAAGGCAACAAATTATCCTAAACTCGTAACCGTAACTTTCAGGTAAGCGAGTTCACGAGA
>CAYWUR010000353.1:0-1739 GCA_964460745.1 uncultured Desulfobulbia bacterium
CGGTTTTGCCGGCGGCGGCGCCCGCCAAAACGCGCGCCGCCGGCCGTACGGCAAGGCGGTTGCGGCAGCCGCTGCTTTGCCGGCGGGCGCCGCTGTTAAACATCCTTATTTCGGCAGGGGCAAGATTAAAACGGTGACCGGTCCCCGAACGGTTGATGTCGTTTTTGTCGGCCATGGCCTGAAATCCCTGCATCTTGATTATGCCAAACTGGAACTTCTTGATTCCTGAAATATTGACCTCCCTCCAGCTTTCTCTCCTTTTCGCCGGATCGACACGCAAAAAAATCGTAACTATTCAGCTGCACCCCATCTTCGTCCGTTTTACCCTCCTCACGTACAGGGAGTACGCATCGGAGGTCAAAACGAACGAACCTGGGGCACATCTGAAAGTTACGGTTACGAGTTTAGGATAATTTGTTGCCTTTGCTGAATAGTTACAAAAAATCTTGTGTTAAGCGGAATTATGTGCGATATATTGTGTGCTGTCTGTTAGGCTATACATTATGTTGTATATAAGCTCGTCTTGACCACTCCAACTCTCAGCTTATGGTGCATGCCGATGTTAAATGGCCTTGTCTGTAAACGCGAGGGCATACGGTTGCCGATTCAAAGTGGCGTCGGGGGGCGGGGCTATGTCTGCTAAGCGCCGTTTCCCGGTCGTATTCCTGCTTCTTGTGGCTTGTCTGATGTTGGGAGTCGTGCCGCGTATCATGGCGACAACACGGCACAGCCGGCCGGCAAAAAACAAAAACGTTTATTATGCCGGTCTGCGCCGCAGCGTATACGGCCTGAGGAAAAAGAACCGGGATGATCTCTGGTGGGTCAAGAAGGCCAAGGAGTTCGCGGCCGGTATGCCGGTGTCGCAATCGGCGGTCCCGACTATTATCCATATTGTTTCCGTTTATCTTGATGACGGCACCACCAAGTTCACCTTCAGCAAACCGAAAAATTATACGGCATCGACCAGACATATGATCTTCCGGCAGGGGCCGCTTGATCACGAGAAGGCGCTTACGACTTATGACGAGCAGGGCGTCAAGGCTATTATTCAGCTTGAGCCCGGCGACGCGGACATTCCGGCCAGCCTTGATATTGTCCAGATGAAATTCGGCCGTCATCCCTGCATTATAGGTTATGGTATAGATGCTGAATGGTATTGTCCCCGTCGTTCTAAAGACAATAACGGCCTTTCTTTAAGAGACAGTGATGTGGCTTTGTGGCTTAAAAAGGTAATGTCGTTTAATCCTGATTATACCTTGTTCCTGAAGCACTGGTTGCCTTCACATATGCCCCCGAGCTTCAGACATCCCAATCTCTGGTTTCTGAGCGACAGTCAGAATTTTCAAAACGTCGGTCAATTGCTGGAAGACCTGAAATACTGGAACGGCATGTATCAGGACCATGTTGTCGGTTATCAGTACGGCTATGAATCCGACCGGCGATGGTGGCGGAAAATGCGGAATCCCACTGTGGAGATAAGCCGGGCCATTCTGACTGAAATTCCAAACGCCAGATTTTTGTTCTGGGTTGATTTTACGGCCAATAAGGTGAATTTTGCCCGGAGAAAATTAAATTAGCCGCCGGCCGCGGTGATTCGCGGCGGTCAATCCTCGATGATCGGCTGTTGCGCAAAGAGGTTGATATTTGTATACTGCCGCAGGCGCTGTAGGCGCCGGATAAGAGTGGCCGGGGGCTTGTGGAACGCCCACGGATGTAATTTTTGGTGAGTTATTGGAGAG
>CAYWUR010000354.1:0-1716 GCA_964460745.1 uncultured Desulfobulbia bacterium
TGGGCGTGATCCGGTTCTGCAATTATACTCCCTGTATATTGCAGGGCCGGAGCACGTTTATATGGGGCTGCCGGTGAACTTTTACCCGATTTTAAATAACTTTTCGGCATTCTTCGTGGTGGCGGCGGCTACTTCTTCTAAAGAAATATTTTTCAACTCAGCAATTTTTCGAGCCGTATAAAGCAGATAGAGTGGTTCGTTCCTTTTGCCGCGTTTCGGCGCCGGCGCCAGAAATGGTCCATCCGTTTCCAGCAGCATTGAAGAAAGAGGTACATACCCGGTCACCTCCCGCAGGTCGGCGGCGTTGTTGAAGGTTACTATGCCGGGGATGGATATATAAAATCCCAAATCGACAACCTTGCCGGCCAGATCAGGATCGCCGGAGAAGCAATGCATAACCCCGCCGGCAGGAAAAGGACTTTCCTCCCGCAGGATGGCCAGCACATCATCATGGGCTTCTCTGTCATGAATTATAATGGGCAGACCCAGTTCCTTTGCCAGGCGAACTTGATGACGAAAGTGCCTTTTCTGCAACTTGACGGGAGCATGAAGTTTTGCATAATCAAGACCGATTTCGCCATAGGCAACCACCTTGGGACGTGCCGCCAGACCTCTTATTTTTTCATAGTCTGAATTCGTTAGAAGGGCCGTATTGTGAGGGTGTATGCCTACTGCCGCATATATTCCCTGGTGACATCCCGCCAACTCTACCGCCTGACTGGAACTTTCCGGATCTATGCCGATTGTGATTATCCTGGTTACGCCGGCCAGGCGGGCCGCAACGATTACCTCGTGACGATCGCCATTATAGGCGGCCATGTCGAGGTGACAGTGGGTATCTACCGCGGTTACGGCGGCAGGTAAGACAGGGGGCGGGGCATTTTTTTTCATCGTATTCTCCAGAGAGCTGGTTTTAACAGATTCTCTCTGCCGCTGCAAGAACCTCTTAATATCGCTTGTCGGCTGGTGAAATAAATTCGATATAATTTGACAAATTCTCGCTGGACCGACTATCTTGATAAACTGTGAAGAAGTCCATCAAGACCAGCCGGGAGTGACTTTGGTTTGATATTTATAAAGAAATCAAACAAGATGCACTCGTAAAAACTAACGGGAAGAGTTTGGATATGACTTCACCGGTATTGGCAGCTATTTATAACCGCCGCAGTGTCCGTGAATTCACGGACGAAAGGGTGCAAATAGAGCAGCTCCATGAAATTATCCGGGCCGGCACCTGGGCGCCGTCCGGTCTTAACAATCAACCGTGGCGTTTTGTTATAATTCGCGAAGCGACGATCAGGGAACAGCTGGCTCGGCAAACTCGCTACGGTCATGTCGTCAGAGCTGCCGGCGCGTTGATTGCGGTTTATCTTGACGGCAACGCCATGTATGATTCCATCAAGGATCACCAGGCGGCCGGCGCTTGTCTCCAGAATATGCTGCTGGCGACCGATGCCTTGGGCCTGGGAGCTGTCCGGCTGGGGCAGATTTTAAAAAACAAAAAGGAAGTGAATCGAATTCTGCAGTTGGGCGATGAGCTGGATTTAATGGCCGTCGTGGCCGTAGGTCATCCACGGCACCGGGATCAGAAATCACGGCGCCAAGATTTACATGAATTTATTTTAAAGGAATATTGACGGACTTTTTACGAATACATTATGTCTCAACTTTCTGACTTGAAGTATCATATTAATATAAATAGACAAATTACTCTTG
>CAYWUR010000355.1:0-1707 GCA_964460745.1 uncultured Desulfobulbia bacterium
AAACCCGGCGCTGATCAAATTGCCCGGATCAATAGCGCTGTTAATTTTTGCGATATTGCTCTCCAGTCCCAGAAGCTTGGTAATATCGGCCGAACTGCTGCTCTGCCGGCCGGTTTGCGTACTTGCCTCCTTGCTGGCGCTGGCCTTCTCGTAAATAGCGACCGTAACGATATCACCCACGGCGCCGGCCTTGAGATCGTTGAACAGGGAACCCTGCCGGTCAGTCCATAAAGATCCCGCCGCCGTTGCCGGCGGCGCGGCGGTAACCGGCAAAGGCGACGCCGCCGATACCGGCGCCGTTGTCCGGGCGGCATGATTAGCGCAGCCGGAAAATAAAAACAGCACCGCTATTAACAATCCCGTTATAACACACTTCATCATTAATCCAGATCCCATGTGAAATCAAAAATCCACGACGACCAGTCCAGGCGCGTCTACCTTGCAGATAACTTCTTTTTTCGAGTTGCTGTTACTGACATGAATCAACTCACCTTCTCTGCCGTCCGCTCGGGCTATACCCCTGGCCGTTATAGTCAACATGCCCTTATGGGCGGCGATGGTAACCAACTCCCCGCGCCTTATTACAGGTGGAGCTTCCAGAACGGCATGATCAAAAGGACGACCGCGCCGTATCAACCTCTTAACCTCCTTACCGACTACATTTTCCGGCGAGAAGAAAAGATTGCCGAAATCGGCAAGATCAACTCGGGCAATAATTATGTCCCGCGCTTTAACAATTTCACCCCTTCGCATATTTCTGGCAGCCACCACCACCGGCGCCAGGGCTTCCACCGCGCCACGGACGGCAATATTTTTCTCCACCCGGCCGTTTATTCGAAAAATAAGGGTAAAACGACGACTTTTTAAAACAGATGGATCCGACGGAATAATCTCCGCATCAAGATCACCCTCCGGCAGATAGAAAGATCTGGACATATTAACATTTTTAACCCGTAGCTCAGCCTGGGGGAAAAACGCCTGTTGATCATTGATAAAATCTGCTAAAATATTTTTAATCCGTTGCTCGTCAATTAATACCGCCGTCCGCTTCACCTCGATCTTCCGGCTGCCGGACCATTCCGCCCCGGCAAGGTCAGGATTTTCTTTGATCAAATATTTTTTAATATCCGCGGCTTTCAGGGTAAGCTTTGCGCCGGGCGCCGGCGCCCGGGACAGGACCACGCCAACCGGAGTTGCGGCGGCGTGGGCGGGAAGAACGGCGGCGACATCGCCAAGGGTGACAATATTCCCTTTAACGGCGGCGTTTTTCTTGAATTGAATTTCAAGACCAAAAGCCGCCGTGGAAAAACTGAGCAGCGCTATTATTGACAAAAATCGCCAAACAAGTTTATACATATCGCATCTCACTCACAGCGAGGTTTATGCCGGCAACAGGCCGTTAACCACCTAAACCAGGTTGTTGGTCATCTGCACCATTTCGTCAGCGGTCTTGATCGCTTTGGAGTTAATCTCATAAGCCCGTTGACCGGCAATCATGTTGACCATTTCTTCCATGATGTTGACGTTGGAACCCTCAAGAAAACCCTGCCCGATGGTACCTAGGCCGCTCTGACCCGGCACCCCGGTAACCGGCGCGCCGGAGGCTGGTGTTTCCAGATAAAGGTTGCGACCCATGCTCTTCAGGCCGGCCAAATTGCTGAATGTCGCCAATTCAATAGTGCCGATCTGGTTGCCCGTGGTCTCACC
>CAYWUR010000356.1:0-1706 GCA_964460745.1 uncultured Desulfobulbia bacterium
GACCAGTCAAGATCTTCTGGAAACGATCAGGGCGCAGGTTAAGCGCCAGGAATTAAAAGACCCGCAGGCCTTGAAAAACGCCTTAAAAAAAGAGATTCTTTCTTATCTGCTCAGTACGAACCAGTCCGCCGATCTGGTCATGCCGGGGTCCGGCCCCTTTATTATCATGGTGGTCGGCGTAAACGGCGTGGGCAAAACCACCACTATCGGGAAGATAGCGCATAAATTCCGGCAGTCGGGCCGAAGCGTTTTGTTGGTTGCGGCCGATACCTTCAGAGCCGCGGCTATTGAACAGCTGAAAATATGGGGCGAAAGGGTCGGGGTGGAAGTAAGCGCTCAGCAAAGCGGGGCCGACCCCTCCTCGGTGGTCTACGATGCCATTGATTATGCCGGGTCACGTAATTTCGACGTAATCATTGTCGATACGGCCGGACGACTCCATACCAAAGTCAATCTCATGGAAGAACTCAAAAAAATCAGGCGGGTCATCGACAAAAAACACCCGGGCGCCCCCCATGAGGTCCTGCTGGTACTCGATGCGACCACCGGCCAGAACAGCATTTCGCAAGCCAAACTCTTTCACGAGGCGGTGCAGGTTACCGGCTTGAGCCTGACAAAACTGGACGGCACGGCCAAGGGCGGCATAGTCGTTAATATCAGCCATGAACTCGATATACCCTTACGATTCATCGGCATCGGCGAAAAGATGGAGGACTTGCGGGACTTTGAGCCATACGAATTTGCCGAAGCGCTCTTTACGGAAAATGAATAATAACTTGGCGGCAGCGCGAAAAAAAACTTTGCAACAACCTGAATAGCATGGAATACAGACGACACGAACAACCAGGCTGCGGCGGCTGTCTGCTACTGCTGCTTATCATGATTTTTCTATTTGGCGGTGGACGAATGCTGCTGGATTTCCTGGGCCTTCTATTTTTCGTCGGCCTTTTTCTTATATTTGCCGCCTTCGCCGCTTTCTGGGCCTTTTCCTATTTTGTCAGAAGCAAAATCAGCACCTACGAGAAATCCCAGACAGAATCCCACAACACCTTTGTTTTTCTGCTGGTTAATATCCTGGTTAAAATCTCGCAAATTGACGGGCGGGTCACCAGGGAAGAAATTTCCACCATCCGCCGTTTTTTTCAACAAAATCTTCATTATTCGCAAAGCCAGCTTTTCTGGGTCAAAGATTTGATCAAGGAGGCCCTGAACTCCCCGGTAAGCCTTGACAATCTGCTTAATGAGTTCAGGCATAAATTTGCTTACGAACCGCGGCTTATCCTGCTCGAACTGATCTACCAGCTCTTGTTTACCAAGGAAATTGTCGCGGATCCGGAACTGCAACTAGCACGCAATATCGCTGAATATCTGGATATCCCATATTATGAGTGGCAAGCAATTGAAGCCCGCTACGGAATACGCCGGCAAAAAACGATTAGCGAGGAAGTGCGTTACTATAAAATTTTAGGCATAAAACCGGGGGCTGATTTCGAAGAGATCAAAAGCGCCTATCGAAAACTCAGTATGAAATATCATCCCGACAAGGTGGGTAATCTGGGCGAGGAATTTAAGCGCGTTGCCGAAGAAAAAATGAAAGATCTGAATGCGGCTTACGAATATCTACAGAAAAAATTTACCTAAATGCCGATTACGGACGGCCGCTCACAAAAGGCTGCCGTGGACATATAATTAATTTACGGCTAGGA
>CAYWUR010000357.1:0-1693 GCA_964460745.1 uncultured Desulfobulbia bacterium
TCTTTTATTTTGATATCAATTTTTGGACCATAAAAGACCCCTTCGCCCGGATCAAGCTCATATGCCAGACCCTTCTTGTCCAGGGCCTGCTTTAAGGCGTCTGTCGACTTCCGCCAATGTTCTTCACTGCCCACGTATTTTTCCGGACGTGTGGACAAATAAATATCATACTGATCAAAGCCGAAGGTCTTGAGTATATGCAGATTAAGATCCAGTATGTTAAAAATCTCATCTTCCAGCTGATCGGCACGGCAGAAAATATGCGCATCATCCTGCGTAAACCCCCGCACACGCAAAAGACCGTGCAATACCCCGGTCCGTTCATAACGATAAACAGTACCCAACTCACACCAGCGCAGCGGAAATTCCCGATAACTTCGCTTTCTGGTTTTATAGATGCCGATATGAAAAGGACAGTTCATGGGCTTGAGCTGATAACTGACCTCATCAATCTGCATAGCCGCATACATATTCTCGCTGTAAAAATCGAGATGCCCGCTGGTCCGCCACAGGTCCTGTCGGGCAATATGCGGCGTATAGAGCAACTCATAGTCATGCCGGTAATGCTCTTCCTTCCAGTAATCCTCGATCAATTTCCGGAGCAAAGCGCCTTTAGCCTGCCAGAGGATGAGACCGGGGCCTACCTGGTCCTGAATGGTGAATAATTCCAGTTCCTTGCCAAGCTTGCGATGATCCCGTTTCTTGGCCTCTTCAAGCTCGTGCAGATATTTTTTAAGCGCTTTCTTGTCGACGAAGGCGGTACCATACAACCGTTGCAGCATGGGGTTGTGTTCATCCCCACGCCAATAAGCCCCCGCCACCTTGATAATCTTGAAGGCGATAAGCCTGGAACTGTCGGGAATATGCGGCCCCCGGCATAAGTCGACAAAATCGCCGAGCTGATAAATAGTTACAAAATCATCCTCAATCTCTTTCAGCAGTTCAAGTTTGTACGGCTCCTCTTTTGCCGCAAACAACTCGACAGCTTCGGCGGTGAAGACGATCTTTTTTTCAAACGGCAGGCCGGCTGCAACAATTTCCTGCATTTTAGCCTCAATACGTTCGAAATCATCAGGGGTAAAAGGCTCCCGCCGATCGAAATCATAATAAAAGCCGTTCTCGATGGCCGGCCCTATGGCAACCTTCACTTCATCGCCAAAAATATCCAGCACCGCATAAGCCATAATATGGGAAGCGCTATGCCTTAAAATTTCCAATCCTTCGTCCATATCGACGGTAACAGGCGCCAACTGCACATCAGTGGACGCGAGATCTTTCAGATGGGAGGAAAGGTCTTTAAGCGAAGTACCTACCCGCGCCGCTATGGTCTTTTTACGCTGCTTGTTTGAAAGCAACGCCGCCAAAGCTTCACCCACGGTAACATCATCCGCGAACTTCTTTTTCTCCCCATTGACCAGAGAAACTGAGATTTCGGCCATTTTCCTCGCCTGCTTCGTTATTAAATCAGTAAGTGGTCACCGGCCACGGATAACACCGTGCCCGGTGACCACTTAACCTACGGGACATAACAGTTCACCACGGATTCAAATACGACGCCATCGGCATATTTGTTGCGAGTCCGTCAACATATCTGAATCCGTTACGGGAACAAAAATATGGTAGGCGCGGGCGGTATCGAACCGCCGACCTCTACCGCGTCAAGGTAGCGCTCTCCCACTGAGCTACGCGCCTG
>CAYWUR010000358.1:0-1687 GCA_964460745.1 uncultured Desulfobulbia bacterium
AAGATCTGGCGTAATAAACCAACGCGGCAGGTTTTTGGACGGGGAGGAATTGTTTGTTTTTCCTCTCCGTTTTTTGTTATGAACCTGAATCCGATGAGCGTGGATGCCTTGAAAGAATATCGCCCCCTTGATTTTGACGGATTAAAAACCTATTCAATCCATGAGCGGCACAGCTTGGTTACGGTTGACGGCTTTGCCCGACCGTTAAAAGCCGGTGCTACCGTGCGCGAACTGCTGCAGGCCCTGCCGGACCAGTTGATGGGCAGGGATTTTCGGGAGTTGGTTGAGCGGTTGGCTGCCGCCAACAGGGCCGGCCGGCCGATTATCCTCGGCATGGGCGCCCATGTTATCAAGGTGGGATTGAATCCGGTAATTATTGATTTGCTGGAACGGGGCATTATCGCGGGGCTTGCCCTGAACGGCGCCTGTGTGGTTCACGATGTGGAAATTGCCGTGGCCGGCCGGACCTCCGAGGATGTTTCGCAATCATTGCGCTCCGGGGCTTTCGGCGCGGCGCGGGAGACCGGCGAGATTGTCAATGCCGCCATAAAACAGGGGGCCGCCGATAATCTCGGCCTGGGCGCGGCGGTCGGCAATTACCTGTTCGAGAGGAATTTCCCTTATAATCATCTGAGCCTGCTGGCTGTCGCCCACCGGCTTAAAATTCCGGTAACCGTTCATGTGGCCCTCGGTACCGATATAGTGCATATTCATCCTGCCGCAAGCGGCGCCGCCATCGGCAAGACTTCCCTGCATGATTTCCGGTTATTTTGCAGTATGGCGGCTGACCTGGAGGGCGGCGCCTATCTGAATGTCGGCTCGGCCGTCTTACTGCCGGAGGTGTTTCTCAAGGCCCTGACCGTGGTGCGCAACCTTGGCTATGATGTCAATTGTTTTACCACCGCTAATTTTGACTTTATCAGGCAATACCGGCCCATGACCAATGTCGTTGATCGACCGACCGCCGGCGGCGGCCGGGGATTTAACGTTACCGGTCATCATGAACTGATGATACCCTTGCTTGCCGCCGCTCTTCTGGATAGACTGGCGGATTGAATGGTGTCGGGCCGCTTTGTGGCGAAGATACCAATCTGTTAAGAGGAAAAAAGAAAAAATGCCGTTATTCGATTTTATCTGCCGCGCGTGCGGCCATAAGTTTGAGACACTGGTCATGGGTGGTGATAAGCCTGTCTGCCCGCAATGCCAAAGCCCGGATCTGGCCAAACAGATGTCCACCTTCGCCCATCGGTCGGGGGGCGCCGCCGATATGTCGTCGGCCGGTTCTACAGGATCAAAATGCAGCGGGTGTAGCGCCGGCAGCTGCAAAACTTGTTCGTAAGCGGACACAGGGCACGAATCTGGCCGCGATCAGGATGCTTAATATACCTGGTGTATAATTGAGCATCCTGCTTACGTCCATCTCCGCGCCCTGTGCCCGCTTACGATGTAGGTGCATGCGGTGTATGGGGGCGCGGCGATTGTTTCGTATTCTGCTTACGTCCATCTCCGCACCCTGTGTCCGCTTACGATGGGGGGTGTGCGCGGCCTAAACCTGCCCCCTGCCGGATAGCGCCTGCAATATTGCGCGATATGGGTTATTATGGAGGTTTTATATCCTGCCATATCAATTATAAGTAAGGAGTACTACTCGATGAGAAAGCATATCAGACTGGGAACCAGGAAAAGC
>CAYWUR010000359.1:0-1686 GCA_964460745.1 uncultured Desulfobulbia bacterium
GGGGCTTCGGCTTCAGCCTGCAATTGGTATCGGAAATCGGTGCATAACAATGGTCTGCCCCGCGCCGGGATGAGCAAGGCGCCGGCACTCTCGGCAATTGAGGTGTCGTTTGCCGTATAACCACTGAGATAGCGCCGGTTTTCAGGCTGGGTAACCAGCAGGGCGTCCAGCCTTTTTCTTTTCAGGGTAGTTATGATGCGATTAAGTGGCGCGGTCATATTTTTCAGCAATCAAGGCAGGAAATGGATAAAGATTTTCGCCCCTAAATGATAGAGCATGGCGTGCAACTCGCGAATAGAGATGATGGGGTCGGTGTTGCCGAGATCAACCAGGTATCTGTCCGGCGCTTCAATTACGGAAAACCTGCCGAAATGGGGCTTCTCGTATCGGATTTCCGCCCCCCTTTCATACCAGTCCTTTAAGCGCTTTTCGATGAGAGGATAATCTTCGGCCTTGGCCTGGGATCTGTCAAGTAAGATTTCTATTTCCACTTATATCTTCTCCTCACAAAAGATTTTCTCTATCGCTATCGCTCTTAAATTGTCGTGAATTGCAGGGCTATGTGTTTATGCTGGTCAAGCGCTCTTTCATATTGTCCGTTCAGCTCATTTTGAATCTTGAGCCACTCCTCCTGAAATTTGGGATGCATGGAAGGATCGATTTCAGGGGGCCTGCCACCTTGCGGCATCTGGTGGGCAACGGCTTGTTCGATCTGGCGCAGGAAAGAGGCTTCGAGTTGGCGGTGTAATTCTTCCTTGTGCTGAAGATAGCGGGCAAGAATCTTTTTTATATCATCACATAATGCGATTAGATCCTTATTGCCGCCGCTCAATTCTATTAAGCCTCGTATGGCTTTTTCCGTTGTTTGCTGTTCTTTGTCGCGCGGCAGAATTATGTTGCGCAGAAGAACATCGGCTAAACCTTTCCGTATTTGGGCCTGAGCAGTTTCATGTTGGTCGGCGGCCGCATGCCTTAGCGCCGGCATAATATCGCTTATTTTTTTCTGTAGATACCTGGCGCCCAGACGCATCCCTTCTTTATAGTTCTCCTCGTCGTTTATTTCCGCGCGAGAGGCAAACCCCATCCGGGCCGCTTTTTCCATTACTTTTTCAAGAGTGCTTTTTATTTCCGCCATTTAACGTTAATCTCCGGACCCTGTTATAAACAGGAAGTTTAATTGCAGAACCTGATCGCATTCGGCGCCGCGTGGACTCGCTTTTTAGGACATAGACGATGTGTTGTTTTATAGTAACTATTCAGCTGCACCCCATCTTCGTCCGTTTCGCCCTCCTCATGTACAGGGAGTACGCATCGGAGGTCGAAACGAACGAACCTGGGGCACATCTGAAAGTTACGGTTACGAATTTATGGGAATTTGTTGCCTTTGCTGAATAGTTACGTTTTATAAGCCAATATAGCAAAAGATACAACTTGAATCCGTGACTGATTCGTGCTGATTTATAACGTAATTGCCTTTGCTGAATAGTTACGTTGCATGTACGAATACATCAATGTCGCATTATAATAATGCGATTTCCGTTATCATATTGTATTTTTTCGTCAGTCCGTAAAAAAATAGGGCGCGGAGATGTTTGTCGGTCTCGCAAAAAAGCGCGGGACGGACGGTAGAAATCAGGCGGTTGTGGAGGTTTTTGCATGGAGAAAATAAGTTTGGCCGAGACCCTG
>CAYWUR010000360.1:0-1684 GCA_964460745.1 uncultured Desulfobulbia bacterium
CATTGGTAATAACGCTGACCAGCGGCTCAATAACGTTGGTGGCATCCAGCCGGCCGCCCAGGCCTACTTCCAGGATAGCCAGATCCACGCGCCGCCTGGCAAACCAGAGCAGAGCCAGGGCCGTGGTGAATTCAAAATAGGTAATCAGCCGACCGTTGAGAATATCCCTGATCCGGGTGGCCTCGACCGCGAATTCCTCTTCCGAAATAAAGGCGTCGTTGAGCCTGAATCTTTCCCGCACCGAATTGAGATGCGGCGAGGTGTACAAGCCCACCCGATAGCCGGCGCCGGCCAGAATCTCCAGCAGGGTAACGGCAACCGAGCCCTTACCGTTAGTGCCGGCTATATGGATGAATTTCATTCCCTCCTGCGGTTGGCCTAGGCTTTTAAGAAAGCCGGCCATGCTGTCCAAACCCAACTTGATTTTAAAAAACTGCAGATTGTCCAAAAAGGTCCATGCTTCCCGGTAATCCATTCCGCCTCACCACTGATTCATCATTTATGATGTAATTTTTTATACGACAAAATCGATATATTCACAAACAGTTCAACCCGGATTTTCCAATATCCAGACATACCATATATGCGCTATCATCTCTTCTAAAAACACTACACCTTGTGTATAAAACCATTTTTTGGGCCATTTTCACTTGACAACTTTCACGCCCCATTGTATTCAAAACCATGCTGCTTATTCAGATAACAAACGTCAGCCGGGTGGAAAAGCAGGTTTAGGGTAATTTGTTGCCTTTGCTGAATAGTTACGCCCCGTGAATGATTACCAATAATGAGATAAGAGAATGCGAAGAAGAGATTTTTTAAAAGTCGCGGCAACCTGTATCATTGGCGGAGGACTACTGACTCCCGATGCAATGGCGGAAATCACGATCGGCGCCTTGACCACAAAACCGGAAAGCTATGATGACCATATAAAAGACTACCTCCACAAGATGAAAGACTTTGACCGCCACCACGATGGGGATGTCATTCTCAGCAAGGAAAAATTCAGAATTCTGGAATCTTGCGTCCGGAGATTCAAACGACTACAGACAACGGTGGGGCATGGCAATTTCTATCTGTTAAGTTTTGATGACGCTCTTAGATTTGCCAGAAACTACTCGCAGATAGAACCATTTACCAAAGTTGAGTTGGATTTCCTGGAAAAAATGTTCTACACGGACGGCGCCCGATACGGTTTTTACGGCAATAAGCCACTGGACAATCTCACACACAAAATTGATAAACGCGCGACCGTCAAAATAATCGGCGCCGGCAATTATATATACAAGGGCCGGCCCCTTGCCACTTATTACAAAATCAAAAAAGAAATCGGCGACGAGATTGTTCTTACCTCGGGAGTGCGGGGCCTCGTTAAGCAGTTTTATCTTTTTCTCAATAAAGCATACAAAAGCAAAGGCAATCTTTCCATAGCATCACGTTCGCTCGCACCGCCGGGTTATTCTTACCACGGAATATCAGATTTCGATGTGGGCCAGAGCGGCTTGGGCTGGGCCAACTTCTCGAGAAGTTTTACTACTACGGATGTTTTCAAGAAGCTTGAGGACCTCTCCTATGTCAGCCTGCGCTATCCGCAGAATAATCTGCTCGGCGTTCGTTTCGAACCCTGGCATATCAAGGTAACTTCACACTCCTGACCACTTACGGAGCAAAGGCCCTACCAGTG
>CAYWUR010000361.1:0-1679 GCA_964460745.1 uncultured Desulfobulbia bacterium
GAACGCGGTCGGCCATGGCCAAATCCCGATCAAAAGTAGCATAGGCCCACCTTTTCCACAATGGTTGGCTCAACACGGCCAGCGCAGCCGCTACACCGACCACCCGCAGATCAGCGGGAGTGACGGCCAGGATAGAACCAAAAAGGTAGGTAAAGGCATCAGCCGTGTAATTTTCCTTAAGCGAGAGGAAAATAATGCCCGCCGCCATTGAAACCGCAAAAAATATGCCGATCACCGCGTCCGTCGCCAGAGAAGTCCGGTGCCGCACCCAGGTAATAGCAAGTGCGACAACGACGGTAAACGGCAGGGCGATACGCAGGGGTTCCTGGCCCAGCAAAAGCCCCAGGGCCACCCCGCCGAAAGCGGCGTGGGCCAGACCGTTGCCCAGAAAACCAAGACCGCGCTGCACCACGAACACGCCATAATAGCTGGCGAGAATCCCCACCAGCAGACCGGCCGCCAGAGCGCGCTGCATAAATGGAACGGCTAAAACATCAAACATAAAACCACCAGAAAACATCCTCTCTTCTTTAACCGCTGCGGGGTACAAACACCCAAGGCGGCGCTATCACCATTATTTTTCTCGGGGACAATATTTCGGCGAGTCGACAACGGTCACGCCATAGGCCTTTTTAAGACAATCACCGCACAGGGTCTCAACCGGCGTGCCGAAACCGATAAGATAGCGGTTCAGCACCAGCACATGGCAGGCATAATGTGCAGCTATCTCCCAGTCGTGCGTGACCATTATAACCGTCGCGCCGCTTTCGCGGCGAAATTCATCAAGTACCCGGTAAAAATCGGTTTCCCCCGCGGTATCCACGCCGGTAACCGGCTCATCCAGCAAAATCAGACGCGGTTTGCGGACCAGGCTGCGGGCAAGATATACCCGTTGCAACTCGCCGCCGGAAAGAGAACCGACCGATCTATCCGCCAGAGGGGCGGCGCCGACCTGGGCAAGAGCGTCAAGCGCGGCGGTTTTATCAGCCGCCTTCAGCCACCATCGCCAGGAACAATGCAGCCCGGTGGCCACAAGCTCAATGGCCAGAGCCGGAAAACTTCTATCCAGGGTCTTAACCTGGGGAACATAACCGACCCAGGCCGGCCGGACCTTTTCAGGCGGAAGCCCCAAGACCAGTGCCGTGCCGGAGGTCGGCCGCCGCAACCCCAGCAAAACACTCAAAAAAACCGATTTCCCCGCGCCGTTCGGGCCGACAACGGCGATAAACTCTCCTTCATGAATCTGACAGCTTACATCGGCAAGGGCTTCATTCTCCCCAAGCTGGACGGAAAGTTTGTCGGTTTGCACCACAATCATTATTTTCTCAAAAAATATACCACGCAATTTTTTAAAAGGCGGCTGAAAGCAGCTTCTTCAACCGTCGCCCCGTCTATCGTTGAAGAAGGTTATCCGCCGACAGAATCCTGACATTATAACAAACCGCATAATTCCGCACAATAATTTGACGATCAACCGGGAATCGTCCGCGACGCCGGCAAAAAAGCCGCTTGACAGCTTATGTATTGCCGATTATCTGACAAGAGGCTTTGCAAAAAATTCTCAAATAGCATAATGTGTCGTACTTGTTATTTAAAATTTGAATATTTCATTTTATACTTAATAATCGGCAACTTAAACAAGGTGTTAACCATATGAAGCGGAAGCTCGCAGAACCGTA
>CAYWUR010000362.1:0-1673 GCA_964460745.1 uncultured Desulfobulbia bacterium
AAGGATTTCAAGACCAGGGTTGAGGACATTTGCCGGAAGAATATTTCCAGCGAGGACTTGGCCGGCGCCATCAGAGTGGTCAATGACAAACGCCGCGCCCTACAGCGTCTGACCAGACTTCGTGCCAGGACTCCTTCGCCCGTCAGCGGCAGAGACGCGCTCTTGATCGAACAGATTGCCTTCTATGATGAGCCGGTACGCTTTGCCCGACAGGTCAATAAACTCTGCGATGAACTTACAGACAGGGTAACCAGCGGGAAAGGCGTCGTATCGGCCGACGCGTCCCGAATTATGATATCCGGCACTCCCATGGCCCTGCCTAACTGGAAGGTTCACAATCTGCTGGAATCGGCCGGGGCGGTGGTCGTCAACGAAGAATCCTGCATCGGCACCCGGTATTTCAAGGATCTGATCGACGAAGACGCAACCGATCTCGATCGGCAGCTTGAACTTCTGACGGACCGCTACATGCGGATCGACTGTTCCTGCTTCACCCCCAATGACGAACGAGTCGACCAGGTGCTGAAAGAATACCGTGCATCAAAGGCCCAAGGACTCCTGCACTACTCTCTGCAGTTTTGCCATACCTACAATATCGAGGAGATAAAAATCCGCGAGGCCTGTAAAAAGAAAGGTATCCCTTATCTATCAATTGAAACCGATTATTCGCCGGAGGATATGGGACAGTTGCAAACCAGAATCGAGGCCTTTCTGGAACAGATAAAAGGATAACGCACAATGCGTCTTGGAATTGATCTAGGTTCGCGGACCATCAAAATAGCCGTCGTTCAAGATGGCCGGCTGGTTGACCAACAGCTGGCCGAAAGTGGTTTTGACCCTTGTGGCCAGGCAAAGGAGATGATCGGCGACCACGACGTGGGAAAAATAGTGGCCACCGGCTACGGCAGACATCTGGCCGGGGGGCATTTTGCCCGGGATGTCATTACCGAGATAAAGGCCCATGCCATCGGCGCCCGCCATTATTTCCCCGAGTGCCGCACCGTGGTCGATATCGGTGGCCAGGATTCCAAGGTAATCTGCCTGGACAGGCAAGGCCGGGTAATCAATTTTCAGATGAATGACAAATGCGCGGCCGGCACGGGACGGTTTCTGGAAATAATGGCAGCCACCCTTGGCTTTAAGCTCAAGGAATTCGGGCCGGCGGCCCTGAAATCGGGAAACGAAGTCAGCATAAACAGCATGTGTACGGTTTTTGCCGAGTCCGAGGTTATTTCCATGAAGAATAGAGGTGTGCCGGCCGGAGACATTGCCGGGGCCGTACACCTTTCCGTTGTGAGCCGGCTTATCGGCATGCTGAACCGTACGGAAGTCCACGGCAATATCGTCTTTTCCGGCGGCGTGGCCCGCAATCCGTGCATTGTGCAGATGCTGCGGGAAAAACTCGGCCATGAAAAGATCGTTACCCCGCCTGAACCCGACATCGTCGGGGCTCTTGGCGCGGCGCTTTATGGCCTGCGGCAACAACAACGCCCCAGCTCTATATATTTGCAAACAAAAACAGCATGTGATAGTCTTTTCCATAACGGTAAGGTCACCGACAACAGGGAAAACAAGTAAAAGTTCGGATGGCCGCAGCCATGGATCGGCGACGTCTGTGCGCCGTGGCAAGTCATAAAGCTGGATAATCAAGGGGAGGTAGACAACATGCTAAA
>CAYWUR010000363.1:0-1666 GCA_964460745.1 uncultured Desulfobulbia bacterium
GGATAAACCCGAGAATAATGCACGCGCAAATGCCAGTCCGGCATTATGCGGGCCGACGGCATATCCAAAAGGCCGGTGCCGCCGGAATTGGCAGGGAAAGATAATGTGTTTTCATTATTAAACACGCCCAAGCCGGCGATGTAATATTAAACAGGGGCAACAAAAGCAATGAGATGCACCCAAAAAACACTCTCTTATTTCCTTTTGTTGCAAACATATTATTAATATGCCTCCTGCTATGAAATAGTTAAAACTGTTGATGATAATATTTAATCGCCTGCGGCAGGGATTACGCCACCCCGGCAGTTCCTGGTGAACGGTTACACTTTCATTGGATCAAGGTTTCCAGACCGGCGGCCTGGATACCTTGATCCAATGAAAAACGTTCATTTCCGGGGTACACAATGTATAATTCCTCAATTTTCAGATCCTCCCTGGCTACCTGAAGCGACCGGGTAATTTGAGGCGATTCGGTATGCTTTATTTCAAATCCGATACGACTGGCGCCTGCAAAAATCAATAAATCCAGTTCCGCTCGTCCATAGGCTGACCAAAAATAGCATTCTCCCTCTCCGGCGCCGAACCGCCTGATAATCGTCTCGATTGCAAACCCCTCCCAGGAAGGGCCAAGTTTGGGATGAAACCGGAGATCTTCGTAACCCTCAACTCCAAGCAAGGTATGAAAGATGCCCGAATCCCGGATATATATTTTCGGCGCCTTAACTTGACGCTTTTTGATATTTTCATGCCATGGGGGCAACTGCCGGATCATAAAAGTGGAGCTTAGCAGATCCAGATATCTTCTGACCGTATGATCCGAAGCCCCGAATGACCTGCCAAGCTCGGAATAATTTACCGTCTGTCCATGGTAATGAGCCAGCATCATCCAGAAGCGCCTTAAGGCCGCCGGCGGAATTGAAAAACCCAGACTCGGGATATCCCTCTCCAGAAAGGTCGAGATATAGGCTTTTCGCCAGATTGCACCAATCTGCTCGGTTCTTGCCAAAAATGACGGCGGATATCCACCTGAAAACCAGAGCTTGGCAATGTTGTCGTTTCCCACTTCCTCCAGGGAAAACGGCGTCAGCTCAATATGGCCGATGCGGCCGGCCAAGGTTTCGGAAGACTGCCGGATGAGTTCACGCGATGCGTTGCCGAGAATCAGAAATCGCGCGGGATTATTTTCCCGATCCACCAAGACGCGCAGCACTTCAAACAGGCCGGGCGCTCTCTGGACCTCATCAATAATGACAAGCCCTTCTAGATCTTCTAAAGCCAACCGGGGGGATGCAAGACGAGCAAGATGAAGAGGATCTTCAAGATCGAAGCGGCTGACAACCCCGTTGACGAACTTGTCGGCATACATTCTCGCCAGGGTAGTCTTGCCGCATTGGCGTGGCCCCAGGAGAGCGACAACCGGATGCGCCTCAAATTGCAGCTGAATCTGATGGAGAAACCCTGGCCGTTCAATCATTTAAAATTATCCTGTAAAAATTCGACATCACCTTTCGAATTTTCACAGGATAACCCGATTTACCTGAAAGAGCAAAACAATTCTTTTGTCGACTTCATTAATACGAAGTTCATAAAAAAGCGCTGCCGCCTATTAAAACTCAACTTTCTGAGTTGCTCAACGGTTTGATTTGGCGTTGTTTATTGATATGGA
>CAYWUR010000364.1:0-1665 GCA_964460745.1 uncultured Desulfobulbia bacterium
AGGAGTGGGGAGTGAGGAGATGGGCATGCGGCATGGCATACCGGTGATGTTGATTATTCTGGACGGCTGGGGAGTCGGCGACAAATCTCCGAATAATGCCGTTTATACCGCGGATACGCCGAACATGGACGCATGGATGAAGCGGCATCCATGCACGACTCTTGACGCCCATAATGGGGCGGTTGGCTTGCCGCCGGGGCAGATGGGCAACTCCGAGGTCGGTCACCTTAATATCGGCGCCGGGCGCATAGTTTATCAGGATCTTACCAGGATCAATAAGGCCATTGCCGATGGAGAGTTTTTCACGAACAAGACGCTTGCCACGGCCCTTGATCACACAAAAAAACGGGGCGCGGCCCTGCATCTGTTGGGACTTTTATCCGATGGCGGCGTCCACAGTCATATGGAGCATTTGCGCGCCCTGGTGGAAATGGCCGCCGCCAGGGGACTGGAGAAAATATATATCCATGCCTTCATGGATGGCCGTGATACGCCGCCCAAAAGCGGCGCCGGTTATATGCGGGATTTGTTAAACGCCCTGCGCCGAATCGGGCGTGGGGAAGTGGCAACGATAGCAGGCCGTTACTGGGCCATGGATCGTGATAACCGCTGGACGCGGGTCCAAAAGGCCTGGCAGGCTCTGGTTGAAGGCAAGGGGGTCAAACCGGCGACCGCCGATGCGCTACAGGCGGTTAACGATGCTTACGGCCGCGGTGAAACGGACGAGTTTATCAAGCCGATAGTTATGCCCGGCGCCGGCGGCGGTGAAAAACAAGAGCCGCTTGCCACCATCAATGACGGGGATACGGTGATATTTTTTAATTTTCGGCCCGATCGCGCTCGTGAGTTGACCCGGGCCTTTACCGCGCCGTCTTTTACTGAATTTGCCGCTGTCAAAAGACCGGCCCTCGGTGAATTTGTTACCTTTACCAGGTATGAAAAGCATTTTGATCTGCCGGTTGCCTTTCCGCCCGCCGCACTGCACCGTATTCTGGGGGAAGAATTCAGCCGTCACAACCTGCGACAGCTGCGGATTGCCGAAACCGAAAAGTATGCCCACGTCACATATTTTTTTAACGGCGGTCGTGAGGCGCCGTTTCCTCTGGAGGAGCGCGTTTTAATCCCTTCCCCCAAGGATGTGGCGACTTATGACCTTAAACCGGAGATGAGCGCCTTTGAGATCACTGCAAAATTGCTTGAGCTGTTGCAGAATAATCAATACAGCCTGGTGGTTCTGAATTTTGCCAACGGCGATATGGTCGGCCACAGCGGTATCACGGCCGCGACGGTTCAGGCCTGTGCGGCGGTTGACCGATGCCTCGGCCCTTTGGTCGAACGGTTCACGGGGCAGGGCGGGGCGGTTCTTATAACCGCCGATCACGGCAATGCCGAAATTATGCGCGATCCCGAGACAAAGGAACCTTTCACGGCGCATTCCGCCAATCCGGTGCCTCTTATTCTGATAAGCGATAAATATCCGGACTGTCGTCTGAGGCGGGACGGGGCTCTCAGGGATATCGCCCCCACAATCCTGCGCCTCGCCGATCTGCCTCAGCCGGCGGAGATGGATGGCACGAGTTTAATTGTTGAGGAGTGAAGGTGCGAAGATGAGACTCAACTTTCTGAGTTGCTTAACGGTTTGATTTTGCGTTGTTTATCGATATG
>CAYWUR010000365.1:0-1663 GCA_964460745.1 uncultured Desulfobulbia bacterium
CTTCGCGCCCCTGAGATGTAGCTTACCGAGTCAGTAGTAAGACCGGCGCCCCATCGGGTGGCGGCATATATCATTACGGCACCCAGCAATCCTGTCGCTATCCATAGACAACAGAAAATGATATCGGAAACTTGCCAATTAGATCTGTGTTTTGTCCTGAGAACATCTGACATTAAATGTTGTATGCTTCGCATGTTGCCTCCTGTTAAAATCGAACTCGCCCCGAGACGAAAGACATTGATACAGCCGCTTGTGAGTTTTCTATGTAACGATTGATGGCGTCGCAAAAAGTCCGATCTACGGCGTTGTACCCCGCGAAGGGGCATAAATAACGCATTTTCGGAGTCTGCGCTTACCTGTATATCAAACTTTTTGCTTAGCCATCCCGTGACTTTTCCTAATACATCAACGATTAGCTTATGACCGCTTTTTTTTCAACAAGGCGCCCGGCAGAATGGCGATGGCGCCGTACCTGCCGTTGATTGTGTCGACAGCGCGGTTGAGCCGTTGTTGACGCAGAAAAACCGTTTCGTCCTGAAAGAGACCACCTTGGCGTTGCGTTGGGTGCTGCAACAGCGACAGACTGACACCCAGCAGCCGCAGGGGTTTGACGCCGGCCTCGGTTTTTTCCAGCAGTTTAATGGCAATTCGATAAATTTCCCGGCTGTCATCGGTTGCCGCGGCCATGGTTTTCGAACGGGTCCTCTGCACAAAATCGTGATATTTGATTTTCAAGGTTATGGTGCGACCCGCGACGCCGTATCGCCGCAGCCTGGCGGCGGTCTTATTTGCCAGGGCGAGCAATTCCTTCCGTATGACGGCGGGATTAACAAGATCATCAGCAAATGTCTCCTCATGAGCGACGGATTTCATCTGCCGACCTGGTTCGACCGGCCGATCATCTTCTCCCCTGGCGGCATAAAAAAGATGGCGGCCGTGTTTACCGAATTTACGTTCCAGTAATTCCAGGGGCAGACGGCGGAGGTCGCCGATTGTCCGGACGCTGAGCATGACAAGGGCCTGCCGTGTCGCCTTGCCCACACCCCAGAGTTTAGCGATCGGCAACGGTGCGAGAAACTCCTTTTCCTTGCCCGCCGGCACCACGGTCAGGCCGTCCGGCTTGTCAAAATCCGAGGCGATTTTGGCAATCAGCTTATTCGATGCCACGCCGGCGGAGACGGTAAGCCCGATTTCTTCAGTAATCATCGCCCTGATCCGCCCGGCTATTTCTTCAGCGTTCCCGAACAAACCGGTTGAGCCGGTAACATCCAAAAACGCTTCATCAATGGAAAGCGGTTCCACCAACGGCGTAAAACGATCAAAAACAGCAAAAATACGATTTGAGATTTCCTTATACCGCGCCATGCGGACCGGCAAAAAAACGCCAGCCGGACAACGCCGTGCCGCCGCGGCAACGGGCATGGCCGAATGCACCCCGAAGTTTCTGGCCTCATAAGAGGCGGCCGATACCACGCCCCGGTTGCCGGCGCCGCCGACAATCACCGGCCTGCCCCGCAAAGCCGGATTGTCAAGCATTTCCACCGACGCAAAGAATGCGTCCATGTCCAGATGAATTACCGCCCGCGCCGCCTCTCTCATAATTATCTCTTTTTGTAACTATTCAGCAAAGGCAACAAATTACCCTAAACTCGTAACCGTAACT
>CAYWUR010000366.1:0-1644 GCA_964460745.1 uncultured Desulfobulbia bacterium
CAAACCACCTATCCGAAGGTTTTTCTTGATGAATCTGAAAAATTTGAGTGCGCCGGCAAGGTGGCGGAGAATTATTTTGTTTTTCCCAATGGCCGGGTTTACAGCTGTCCACTGTGTGAGGATTATCAGATAAACGCCTATACGATAGAAGATGATTCGGCCGGCCGGTCAAAATTAATTAAAAACAGAGGACTGACAGAAGAAAGGTTCTTTTCGCTAAATATTCCGGAAGGTTGCGTCATGAACAAGCTGCTGCAGCCCGACAACCTGCGGTATGATGCGCAAGACCGGCCGCTTTACCGTATTTCCTGTTGTCTGCTTAAACAGGAGGTCTCCACTCCGTGATCAGTCAGACGAGAACAGGCGGATAATGATGATGCCGATTTCGTACAGGCCGAACAAAGGAAGGGCAAGAAGCATGGCGGCGAACAGGTCGCCGGTAGTCAGCAGGAAAGACAGAACGATGATCACAAGATAATAATATTTTCTTTTTTTCGGGAAATACCCGCCCACCACCACGCCGATTTTTCGCGCCGCCACCATCAAGAAAGGAATTTCAAAGGCAAGGCCGAAACACAGCGTGGTTCTGGCTACGAAGGTCAGATAGCTGCTTAATTTCGGCATTGCCTCCAGTTGGTCCGTGGAAAATCTCCAGAAAAAAGTCAAGAGGTCGGGGAGGACTACAAAATAAGCAAAGGCGCCGCCGGCGGCAAAAAGGACGGTCGCCCCGCCGACTATCCGCAAAGCGATTTTTTTCTCGCGGCCGTACAGCCCCGGCACTACAAACATCCATAGTTCATAGAGCAGGACGGGAAAACTGCAAATAAGACCAGCCAGCAGGGAGACCTTGAGATAGGTGATAAACGCCTCGGTAAGGCTGGTATAGATAAGTTTAACCAGTGTCGGTTGGGCGGCGGCAAGAATGGGAACCATAAGGATACGGATGAGCTGTTCAGAGAAGATGTACGCGACGCCGCTTGAGATAATGATTACAAGAAAAGAAATCAGCAGCCTTTTGCGCAGTTCCGCAAGGTGGCCCGAGAGGAGGGACAGGGTGGAATTCATGACGATGATTCTTGCTTGTCGTCCGTGGAGTCGCTGCTTTTGTTATCCGTCGGCGGGATATTTTTTTGCCCGTAGTCAACCATGCCCGGTTTTTCCCACGGCTTGAGATCTTCCTCGTCATGAAGACTTTGTTGAAAGGAGTTCACCGCTTTTTTCAGCTCAATCATGCCCTTGCCGAGCGAACGGGCCAGGCCGGGCAGCTTTTCAGGGCCGACAACGATTAAGGCCACTGCCATAATAATGATTAATTCCGGAAGTCCGATGCCGAACATCGTGTTTACCCGAGTAAGAGTTTTTTTGCCCTGCGACTACTGACGGTTAATTTACGGTATTTGACTTGTAGTGTCAAGAAAGAGCAGCTACAAATACGGGGTTAGGCGCCCTGTAAACTCTTACGGCGGATTGACAATTCCGGCCGCTTTGACTATGGTTGCACGGTATCTGATTGCGGGTGTCTTCGTACTCCGTGATTGGTTTACCGGACAGTGGTAAGGTTGCCGGGAAATTTATCCGCCGGCATGTTTAAATTATTGTAACTATTCGGTAGGGGCAACAAATTCCCCTAAAATTGTAACCGTA
>CAYWUR010000367.1:0-1633 GCA_964460745.1 uncultured Desulfobulbia bacterium
TTGTTTTTTTGCGTTCTTCGCCGTATTCTGTTACCTTTTTTCATGCTGGTCGGGATCTTTTGTTGACTCTCTCCTGGAGCGCGAACAATTACAGGACAAATTGGCAAAGCCGTGGCCGTTGTCGGGTCTGATTGATTTGGTGGGAAGCAAATTATCACTGCCTGTTGATAAAATTCTCCGGCCAGGCAAAAAACGTAATACCTGTTTAAATTGATGAGGTTTAAGATGACAGACGTCCTTGCAAAACTAGAACGTGACGCTTTAAATTTATCTCGGCTTGAGAGAGCTTTTCTAGCAGATCGCCTGCTTAGTTCACTTGATGGAGAAGTTCTATCAGATGTAGATGCGGCATGGGTTGCCGAGGCGGAACACCGATATCAAGAATACAAGGATGGTGACCGAGAGGGCATTCCTACAGAAAAGGTTTTTGCCGATGCAGACCGACTGCTCAAATGATATCGGCAATTTTTGACCCTGATGCACGAGCAGAATTTTTAGCTGCTGTTGAGTATTATGAAGAATGCCAACCAGGACTTGGCCGCCGTTTTCGCAATAATGTAGAGGCCGCTGTTAATAAAATCGTTGAAACCCCATTTCGTTATAGAGTCCTACATTCTCCCTTTCGTCGCTGTCTGGTCGGCAGTTTCCCTTACGCAGTCATTTTTTCTATAGAACCTGAACACATCCTAATAGTCGCAGTTTCCCATACCAAAAGACGTCCAGGCTATTGGCGCAAACGAATCAAGAAGCGTGATAAGCAGGGTTGTGCGAACAAGTGAAGGCACAGGCAAGCCTCCGGAATTTGTTTTTTTGCGTTCTTCGCCGTATTCTGTTACCTTTTTTCATGCTGGTCGGGAGGGCCGTTATTCATGAAGACATTATTATTTTCAGAAAACCACTTGCGAAAATGGCCGTATATGCTGTTGGGCTGCACCCTTTTCCTGCTTCTTGCAAGCCCGGGCAGGACGCAGGATCTCGTTTCGGGACGGTATGTCGGCGTGCAGGGCCGAGATGTTGTTTTAGAACTGACGATATCAGCGCCGCCGCCGGCAACAATTATCGTTAAGCAAAAACTGCCGGCTGGGGTTACCATCATAAAGTCGCAGCCGCCGATAAAAAGTTACAATAAAAAACATCGGGTGGCGAAATGGCTGCTCAACAATGTGCGGCCGGGCCGTTTGCGGATAAGCTTCACGCTCAGCAGGGTTGTAAGGCGGGACAAAATAACCGCGGAAATTCGATGCATAGATCCGGCCACCGGAACCATGATCACAATGGCAATCCCGGCGCCGGCGCCTTGAAGATGAAGAACGCGGCGGCTTAACTTTTAAAGATAAACTATCAAGGCGCCGCTTTTGCGTTTACTCCCCTTTTCCCAGCGGAAGGTTAAGATAAGATTCTGTTTTTTCAGCTCAACTACTTTTTCTTCGACAACCTCGGGTAAAACCGCTTTGCCGTAGGAATGAAGACCTTTGCCGGTTATGACGCGCAGGGTTTGCAAGCCTCTTTGCCGGGCGCTTTTGATCATGGTTTCGGTTTTTGCCGCCGCCTCTTTGCCCGTTAAGCCGTGCAGATCTATTTCTTCTTCCGGGGCGGGATTTTTCCTAATTATTTAACCCCCCCCCCCCCCCCC
>CAYWUR010000368.1:0-1629 GCA_964460745.1 uncultured Desulfobulbia bacterium
AACCAAGCCAACCCACCAACCAACACTCTCTCCTTCTCCCCCCTGCTCCCTCCCCACCCGGCCCCCGGGAAGTTTACGGACCCCACCTCTAAAACCAGGCCTTACCTTTTCTTCCACTGTGCTGGCCCTGAAAAAAACACCCTGCACTCTGCCCGCCACAATAATGCGCACACGTTTACTGTCCATATTGTTCTCCTGTCCATCATCCCAAAAAAAACGGCAGCCGGAATTATCGCGGCGCTGTTTTTTTCAGAAGCCTGCCGCCGCTTGCAATATTTTCACGCGCGACCTCATCGATAAAAACAAGAATGGACTCCTTTGGCTTTTCTGCAATTCGGGCAATAGCGTCGGTCACCTCGGCGCAGATTTTTTCCTTTTGTTCAATGTTTAGTTGACCGGCCAGGCGGATGTTGACGTACGGCATGTGGGCTCCTCCTCTCAATTAAAAGTAGTAACATAACAATAATAGTGATAGACTCGCAATAAATTCATCGTCATACACGCTCCATTGTCGGACAAAACGCTCAAGACCATGTCGCCGCACAACATTCTGAGCGGGGTGGAAGCAGATAACAAGCCTGGACGTGAACGAAAGTCCGGCCTGGACCTTTTACGGGTCCATAATATTATATAAAGATACTCAAAATAAATTACCTGAGCGGGAATAGTTATGAAAATATTGGTAACCGGAGGAGCGGGCTACATCGGCAGCCATACCTGCCTTGAACTTTTAAAGGCAGGGCATGAAGTCATCGTCGTTGATAATCTTTCGAACAGCAAGGAAGAATCGTTAAAAAGAGTGCAAAAACTTACGGCCAGGCCGGTGGATTTTTATCAGGTCGATCTGCTTGATAAGGAGGGCTTGGATGCTGTCTTTGCTGAATACACCGTAGATGCCGTTATCCATTTCGCCGGTCTTAAGGCCGTGGGTGAATCGGTTGCCATGCCGCTTCGTTACTACCATAACAATATTACCGGGACGCTGATCTTGTGTGAGGTTATGCAGGAACATGGCGTCAAAAATATTGTTTTCAGCTCCTCGGCAACAGTGTACGGTAACCCGCATCGGGTTCCGATAACCGAAGATTTTCCATTGTCGGCGACAAATCCTTACGGTCGTTCGAAATTGATGATCGAGGAAATACTGCGGGATCTGCAAGCGGCGGATCGAACATTAAATGTTGCGTTATTGCGCTATTTTAATCCGGTCGGCGCGCATCCCAGCGGTCGGCTGGGGGAAGATCCTCAAGGCATTCCGAACAATCTCCTGCCGTACATCGCCCAGGTGGCCATTGGCAGACTCGCCGAACTGTCGATATTTGGTAATGATTATCCCACACCGGACGGCACCGGGGTCCGGGACTACATCCACGTTGTCGATCTGGCTGTCGGTCATCTGGCCGCCCTGGAGAAGTTGACATCGAATCCGGGTATCGTAACTTATAATCTCGGGACGGGCCGGGGATATAGCGTGCTGGATATGATAACGGCATTTGCCAAGGCTGCCGGCAGAAAAATTCCCTACCGGATTGTCGGCCGCCGGCCGGGCGATATTGCGGCATGCTATGCCGACCCCGGCAAAGCTGAAAAGGAACTGAGCTGGGCGGCAAAACGCGGGGTTGCGGAAAT
>CAYWUR010000369.1:0-1618 GCA_964460745.1 uncultured Desulfobulbia bacterium
TGAAAGTTACGGTTACGAGTTTAGGGTAATTTGTTGCCTTTGCTGAATAGTTACACGCATTGAAAGATCATGACAACTCCATGATAATCTCATCAGTTGCCGCCCGGTCCGTTCTGTAGGCGTTAACTGAGGCGGTCATATCTGGGTAGCCGATCGACAGACCGAGAACAAGGCGTTTTGTCGCCGGAATGGCAAGAAATTTTTTTATTTCACGGGCATAATCGGTGGCAAAGGCCTGGGGTACGGTGCCGAGACCTTTGGCATGAGCGGCCAGCATCAGACTCTGCGCGAACAACCCCAGGTCAAAGAGCGACCACAGCGACAGAGAGGCATCCTGCAAGAGATAGATGGCGTGCGGTGCGCCGTAAAAATTAAAATTCGCCTTCTTGGTCTGCCTGATAATTCTAGGGGCGGCCAGGTCCACGCCGGTTACCTCGCGCCGTTTCTGGAAAAGATGATTTATTCTGGCCTGCTCGGCCGCCGGCCATGATTTCGGCGCGGGCAGGTCGGGGCAGGGCGCCGCGTCTTTTTCCAGGAGTTCAAGCATCATTCGGGAAAGATCTTCTTTTTTCCGTCCTGAAAGAATAACACATTCCCACGGCTGGCTGTTTTTGTAGGAAGGACTCCATCTGGCGATATCGATCACCTCGCGGAGTATTGCGTCGGGAACAGACTCCGGTTTGAATTTGCGTATACTCATTCTGGTCTTAATACATTCAATGGCGTCCATGATTTTCCCTCCTGATTTATAATTTACCCCGCAGAGTTTTAATCCGGCTCCGCTTTTTTTTGCTGTCGAGACGTTTTTGCCGGGCAGCGCGGGTCGGTCTGGTCGGGCGGCGTTTCCGGCGTGAAACAGCCACGCCTTTAATAATTTCCTGAAGTCGGCGCAGGGCTTCCTCCCTGTTCTTTTCCCGGCTTCTGTATTGCTGCGACTTGATAACTATTATCCCTGTCTTGGTGAGGCGCTGGTCTTGCAGCTTCAGAAGCCGCTCCTTGTAGAAATCAGGCAGTGACGAGGCGCAGATGTCAAAGCGCAGATGCACGGCGCTGGAGACCTTGTTGACATTCTGACCGCCGGCGCCCTGCGCCCGGATAGCAGTGAATTCTATTTCACTTAAGGGGAGGGCGACGCCGGCGGATATTTGCAGCGTTATTTCCGGGTAACTGGTCATATGGCAGGCCGCCTTATAGGAATGAGCCGGATTTTTTTAATATTGGGGTAGGACTCTAATTTGCGTAATACCCCATAATTGTAACTGTTTATAGGATGCCGGAGATGTAAAACCTCCTGTAAACAGTTATAATTTAACCATAATCCGGCAACTGTAAACCAAAAAAATAGATTTGCGCTGCCCTTATTTGCAAAACAGGGCTTGACAGCAAGGCAGTCTCTGTTTATATATTGCCATATAGGAATATTAAAAAAAGGAGGAAGCGTGAAACAGTTTATCAGGGTTATGAAGGCGTTGTCGGACCCAAACCGGGTCAAGGCGGTCAAGATGCTGGCTGTAAAAGAGCTATGCGTCTGCGAGATTACCGCGGTTCTGGGACTTGCCCAGCCCACGGTTTCCAAGCATATGAAGGTGCTGGAGGATGCCGGGCTGGTGGAATCATG
>CAYWUR010000370.1:0-1617 GCA_964460745.1 uncultured Desulfobulbia bacterium
CCATGTCGATAAACAACGCAAAATCAAACCGTTAAGCAACTCAGAAAGTTGAGTTATGATTAATACGCAATCATCCCACAAACGAATAATTTTGGCTATTACCGGGGCCAGCGGCAGCTTGTATGCCCTGGAATTCTTGAAGCTTATGCATGAAAACCAGGTGGAAGTTCATTGCCTTATTTCTGACGCGGGTCGCGAGGTTATGCGTCTTGAACTGGACGCCATGCCGGAGGATTTGAATAAATATGCGGCAAGGTGGTATGATATCCGAGATTTTACCGCGCCCATTGCCAGCGGCTCCACTTTGTTCGACGCTATGGTGGTGCTACCCTGTACCATGGGAACACTGGCGGCGATTGCGGCCGGCTTTTCCGCCAACCTGATCCATCGGGCCGCCGACGTCATTCTCAAGGAACGGCGGCCCTTGCTATTGGCTGTCAGGGAAACGCCTCTCAACCGGACGCATATCAGTAATATGTTGAAGGTCCATGATGCCGGCGCACTGCTGTGTCCGCCAATGCCCGCGTTTTATACCAGGCCGGCAAGTCTGGCCGAGATGGCCCGCGCTTTTGTCGGGCGACTTGGTGATCTGCTCGGTCTGGATTTGCCGGATCAGAAACGCTGGAACGACGAAGACCAATAATGCTGAAGATAAATGCTTATATTTATTCGGAGGCCTGGCCTGTAATGATCAGAAAAATAGCCATCCTTTTGGAGATGATCAAGTTCGAACATAGCGTCTTTGCCTTGCCGTTTGCCATGATGGGGGCTTTCCTCGCCCAGCGGGGCGTACCGTCCGCAGCTGTTTTTGGTTGGGTTGTTCTGGCCATGGTGGGGGCGAGAACCTGTGCCATGGGCTTCAATCGCATTGCGGACCGGGCATTTGACAAGGAAAATCCGCGGACAGCCAACCGCGCTCTGCCAGCCGGCGTCATCAAATTGTGGGAGGCTTGGGCAATGGTTGTGCTGGCCGGGATATTATTTTTTGTCGCCTGTTACAACCTGAACCGGCTTACCTTTTTAATCGCCCCGTTTGCCTTGGCGATTGCCTTGTTTTATTCGTTGACCAAGCGTTTTACCTGGCTATGCCACCTGATTCTGGGTCTGGCCCTCGCCTTTTCGCCGTTGGGTGGATGGGTGGCGGTCAAAGGGACCATAGGCCGGTTTCCTTTTGTACTTTCCGCTGCTGTTCTTTTTTGGGTGGCTGGTTTTGATACGGTCTATGCCTGCCTGGACGCGGATTTTGACAGGAAGGTCGGCCTCAATTCCCTGCCGGCCCGTTTCGGCCGGCGCCACGCCTTTAAATTTGCCGTATTCCTGCACGTCATTGCCTTCTGCCTTTTTGTGGCCACGGGTGTCATTGCTGGTCTCAATTATTTTTTCTATATCGGCATTGCCTTTACCGCTTTTGCGCTTTTTTATCAGCACATAGTTGTTAATCCCCGGGATCTTTCCCGCATTCAGCTTTCTTTTTTTTCCATGAACGGTTTAATCAGCCTCACCCTTTTTGTCGCGGCTTGGCTTTCCCTGGTAACCTGAAAGAAAAAACGGGGTAATAATTTACTCAACTTTCTGAGTTGTTTAACGGTTTGATTTTGCGTTGTTTATCGATATGGA
>CAYWUR010000371.1:0-1586 GCA_964460745.1 uncultured Desulfobulbia bacterium
CTATTTATATTAATATGATACTTCAAGTCAGAAGGTTGAGCCAATAATTACTGGACTCGTAAAAAGTCGCAAATCACCATTTTCGTCATCCGGGCTTGACCCGGTATGACGGCAAGAAAAGGCTTTTACGACGCCATCAAAATATAAAACCCGGGAGAAATTATAATGCAGATTCTTGTTCTTTATTATTCCAAAGGTGGCAATACCAAAAAGCTGGCAGAAGAGATAGCAAAAGGCATCGCGTCAACCGGAACCGAGGCCGTCCTTAAAAGCACTGCGGAAGTAACAACAGCGGACTTTCTCGAATCCGCCGGCATTATCGCCGGCTCACCGGTATATTTCGGCGTGATGGCCGCCGATCTGAAAAGAGTTTTTGATGAGTTTGTCGGCATCCGCCGGAAAATGGAAAACAAGGTCGGCGCCGCCTTTGCCACCGGCGGTCATCCCACGGGTGGCAAGGAGACCACCATGATATCCATACTGCAGTGCATGTTGATTTACGGCATGATCATTGTCGGCGACCCCATGGACGCCTCCGGTCATTACGGCGTCGGTTGCGTCAGAGTCCCTGATCATGGCGTCGCCGCTGACGCCTTTAAATTAGGAGCCAGGGTCGCGCGGCTTTGCAGTAAGCTTGAGTAAGAGGTAAGGCATGAAAGATTTCGATGAACGAATACTTAAAGAGTTCAAGGAAATGGAAATACAGATGGGCCGCTTTCTTAGAAATGCATCGTTGCCGTTGATGATGACTCTGCAATCGGGCTGCGATTGGCAGCCGGCCGTGGATATATATGAAACCGATAAGGAGATCTATGTTTATATGGACCTGGCCGATGTTGCGCCGGAGACCCTTTCCGTAAAAATCGACCGCGGGCTGGTTACCATCAGCGGCGAACGCCGGCCCCCCTGTCACCTCAAAATCCGCCGCATTCATCAACTTGAAATAGAGCATGGCCGTTTTAAACGATCCATAGCCCTGCCCGTGCCTGTAGATGCCGAGACCACCTCGTCGCGTTGCAAAAATGGACTGCTGGAAATAAAACTGCCCCGACAAATGGCGAAGAGAAAGATCCGCATCAACGTAGGGAAAGAAAAATAAAATATAGCTTGCCGGAACTATGACCGAAGAAAAAAACGAAAAAAAAGAAGTCAAAATCAATCCCGCCAAATTGCCGGTGCCGGATGAATTGTCTATCCTTCCTCTGCGTGGATTCGTGTTTTTTCCGGGTATGGGTTTTCCTTTACAGGTCTTCAGTCCCACCTCAAAAAAACTGATTGACGAGGCCCTTCTGCATAACCGGATGATCGGCATCGTTGCCCACCAAAAAAACGAAGAGACTGCCGAAGAAGAAGTAATCGATACCGCCAATCTTTATTCCGTCGGCGTTGTCGGGTACATCCATAAAATTATCAAGGTGAAGGAAGGTTTCTATCAGGTACTGATCAGCGCGACTCAAAAAATCAGAATACTTGAGTACACGGCGCGGACGCCTTATCTGAAGGCCCGCAGAGAGCTGATAGAAATGAAGGCGGAAAGCAACCAGGAGGACGAGTCCCTGAGCGTAAAAATGCGAGAGCAGAATAGC
>CAYWUR010000372.1:0-1572 GCA_964460745.1 uncultured Desulfobulbia bacterium
CGGGATTGCGCAGCAGAGCCGGTTTGATGTCGCTGTCCACAATCTTCCTGACATCGGCAATGGTCACATTATCGTTGCCGGGCGACAGGGCGAAAACGTCGGCGGGCAGGGTGAAGGCCCCGGCGGTATATATGGATGGATTGGTGCCGGTCGGCAGCTTGGCCCGCACCTTGTTAATGGCGTTATTCACATCCACCGCCGCCGGGTCCAGGCCCTTTTCATACTCAAACTCGGCCGTGACGATGGACATACCGGCGATATTGGTAGAACTCACCTGCCGGATAAGCGACAGGGAAGAAAGCTCCATCTCAATAGGCTTGGAAACCGTGGCCGCCACCACGTTGGGTGTGGCGCCCGGCACCTGGGTCATGACAATAACCGTGGGCCGGTCGGAATCCGGGAAGAGGTTCTTGGGCATGGTCTTCAAGCCATAGACACCAAGAACAAAAAAAGCGGCGATTATGCTGTACAACAAATAAGGCCGCGTGTAAAAAAAATCAAACAGCCCTTTTTTGTCAAGGGACGACTCAGCCATTATTCCGTCCTCCCATTTCCGTCTTCCGTCCTCTGAACCGGCGCCCCGGCGGCGGCCCGCAAGAGGATATCGGGTTTGGCGATAAGGATTGTCCGGCCGGTGAGATCAGGTTTTACGACCACGCCTTCCTGACCGCGGGCGACAATTTTCACCCCGGTTTTTACGGCCCTACCGCCGGCATAGATAAAAACAAAGGACCTGCCGCCGGCAGTGAGCAGACCGTCCACCGGCACCAAAGTGTCTTCGGCCTCATAGATAACCACCTGCACATTGAGATACTGACCCTCCACTACGCCGGCGCCTTTCGGCAGCGGCGCAATATACTGAGCCAGACCGGCGCTGGACGCCTCGTTCTTCGGCGACAGCGTTAATTCACTGCCCTGGTAAATAATTTTGTCAGGCGTTAAATTATTAGGCAGCGACAGATTCAGGTACTGCCCCGAACAGGCGGAGATGCGGAACAGCGGTTTGCCGGGGGTGGCCAGATCGCCGACCTGCACCATCCTCTTGCTGAGGGTGCCGCAGATAGGAGCGGTAATGGCGGCATAGCTGGAAAGCGCCTCGATTTCCTTGATGCTCTGGGCAAGGCTTTCCTTTGTTTTTTCCAGCATGGCGATAGCCGCCTCTTCCTTTTGCGATTGTTCCAGGGAGGCGCCGCCGATCTTCAGTAAATCCCGGGTACGCTGGTGGATGTGACGCTGGACGGCGATATCATAGTCAAGCCCTTCAATTTTTGAGCGCAGGGCCTTCTGCTTGGCCTCCAGCTCCCGGGCGTCAATGGTGGCCAGCAGTTCGCCCTTTTGCACCGAATCGCCTTCCTGTTTATATATCTTGAGGACCTTGCCGCTGATCCTGGTTGACAGGGTTGACGAAAGTTCCGAGGAAACAATACCCATGGCCGGCAGGGTCAAGGTTACCGATGTATGCCCGAGGGTAACGGTATCAACAACCACCGGCAGAACGGCGGCGACTGGGGCCTTGGTAAGCGCGGTCTTCCTTTTTTTCAGCAGGTGTATGGCACTGCCGGCCAGAACAAG
>CAYWUR010000373.1:0-1563 GCA_964460745.1 uncultured Desulfobulbia bacterium
GGGGTGACCCCGGCGGCTGTCTCCGCCCTGCAGATTCATCTTAAGAAGGAAAATCTTCTGTGATCCCTTATCCGGATATTGACCCGGTCATTTTTCATCTTGGCCCTTTACAAGTCAGATGGTATGGCTTTATGTACGTTCTGGGATTTGTCGTAACCTATCAGTTAGTCAAACACCAGATAAAAAAATACGGTCTGCGGGAACTCGGCGTTCATTTTGAAAACTTGAATTTCGTACTGATTTTCAGCTTAGTGGCGGGAGCGCGGTTGGGCTATGTTTTATTTTATAATTTTTCTTACTACCTGCATCATCTCCTGGAGATTCCGGCAACCTGGCATGGCGGCATGTCCTTTCACGGCGGTCTGCTCGGCCTGCTCCTCGGCGGCTGGTTATTCTGCCGGCGGTATGGGTTGAGCTTCTGGCGGACCGCGGACACCTACGCCGTGGCCCTGCCGATCAGTCTGGGCTTCGGGCGCATAGGCAATTTTATCAATGGTGAGTTGTTCGGTCGGGTCACCGACGTTCCCTGGGCCATGATTTTTCCGACCGGCGGACCATTGCCGCGGCATCCCTCGCAGATATACGAAGCTTTGCTCGAGGGGCTTCTGCTTTTTGTGATTTTGTGGCGCCTCAAGAATAGATATTGGCGCTCCCGCTGGCCGGCCGGTGTCATGACCGCCCTTTTCCTTGTTTTGTATGGAGTGTTTCGTTGTCTGGCGGAATTATTCCGGGAACCTGACGCCCAGGTCGGTTTTTTGATAGGATCCCTCACCAGAGGTCAGCTTTTGAGTTGTTTTATGATCATCGGCGGGTTGTTGCTGCTTTGGGCAAAAGGGCGGCATTATCAGGCGTTTCCCAAGGAAAACAAATAAAATGAGTTACGGCTACGAGTTTAGGATAATTTGTTGCCTTTGCTGAATAGTTACTAAAATGATGCATTCTTAAAGGGGGCCGGCAATGGGAAAATACAGACTTGTGAGAAAAGGACTGCTTTTAGCCCTGACAGCGGCTGTCTTAATTCTGCTTGCCGCGCCGTGGGCCGCCAGCGTCCCAGTATGCGGCGCTGCCGCGGGTGAAGAGTTTGTAAAGGCGGCAAACCCGGCGGATTATGAAGCCTTTATTGAAAAATATCGACCGTGCGAGTTGGCCTTTGTCGCGGTACAAAAGCTGGCCGGACCATCTTTGCGGGGTGGTAACTGGCCGGCGGCGAGCGCTGTTTTCAGGAAGTATCGGGCCTCCTTTCCCGATATGCGGCAGCGCTTTGATAATATCATATCTATGTTGGCGGCGCCGGCGGAAGGGCTGGTCGTCAGTAATCTCGGACCCGGCATTAATACGGAAAACGGTGAGTTTCGACCGGTGATTGCCGCCGACGGCAAGAAGCTCTTTTTTTCAAGGAACCGTGGGATAGCCGCCGAGGGAGAAGACGTTTATATGGCGGCCAACGATGGCTTGCAGTGGGGCGCGGCGGAAAATTTGGGTCCGCCGATTTCCGGCCCGTCGCATGAAATGCCGCTGGCCATCTCGATGCGCCCGGCTCCCAGGACGCCGAGAACGACGAGC
>CAYWUR010000374.1:0-1516 GCA_964460745.1 uncultured Desulfobulbia bacterium
ATCAGGCGGTTGTGGAGGTTTTTGCATGGAGAAAATAAGTTTGGCCGAGACCCTGACCAGAGAACTGGAGGGTCTTTTGCGGCGCAGAATGGGGCCGGTTTTTGCACGGTACAACCTGGCGCTTGAAGATCTGCTCATCCCTTTGCGCTGGAAGCCGCTTGTCCTGATCATCGGCAATTATTCTTCCGGAAAATCAACTTTTATTAATGAACTTCTTGGGATGCCGGTTCAACGTACCGGTCAGGCGCCAACGGATGACAGCTTCACGGTCCTGAGCCGCCCGGAAAACGGTGCGCCTGAAAAGAATATGCCGGGCAGCACCGTGGTAAGCGATGATCGGCTGCCTTTCGCCCGGTTAAGGCGTTTCGGCGAGAGTCTGCTGGCCCACTTGAATCTTAAATGGATAGACTCCCCGGTCTTGGCTGATCTGGCTATTATCGACACCCCCGGCATGCTTGATTCCGTAACGGAAAAAGACCGGGGTTATAATTACCTGGGTGTGGTCGGCGAGCTTGCCAAGCTTTCGGACCTGATTATCTTGATGTTTGATCCTTATAAGGCCGGGACCATCAAGGAAACATATCAGGCAATAAGAAACACGCTGCCGGCCTCAACCGGGGAAGATCGTGTCCTGTATGTTTTGAACCGGGTCGATGAGTGCGAAAACGTCACTGATTTAGTGCGGTCCTACGGCGCCCTGTGCTGGAATATTTCCCAGATGACCGGCCGGAAGGATCTGCCCCGCATCTATTTGACCTTTGCCGCGGATCAGGCCGCGGCCGCCACCGGCGAAGCGTGTAAGATTGATGAAATATGCATCAACGAGCGGGAGGAGTTGAAGCAGGCCGTCAAAACCGCGCCGCAGATGCGGCTTAACCATATCCTCCAGGATGTCGATCGGGCCGTCAGAGAACTGATTATTCAAGTGCAGGCCCTTGATGTTTTCAGGAAGGAATGGCGCCGGCGAATGAACGTGGTCTTGAAGCGTGGCGGCATTATCGCCTTTTTTGTGTTCTGCTTTGCCGATCTGATAGTTTATTGGCTTACCGGGCATCCGGAAAAACCTTTTTTAGGGGCGCTGCTAACGGGAACGGTCGGCTGGCGGCATATTATATGGCCCGCTGCCGGCGGACTGTCGGTAATTGCCGCGACATTTATTTTAATTCAACGTTTTTTGTTTCCGCGATACGTTAGAAGCACGCTTGAAAATCTTGACGACCTTATTCCCTTGGATAATGTTTATAAGCAGAATCTATGGGCAAAGGTCAGAAATCGTCTCGAGAGGCTGCTGCTCGACCAGGCGGCAAAGCAGAAACGGATAAATCATTGTCGTTATCTGCGCCGTCTTGAAAGGTTTCTTGAAGTAGATCTGAATGCTTTTTACGAGCGTATTTGATCGGCTTGAGAGTAACTGCTCACGGCGTACAGGCACGGTGGCGCTGCTATCCCCTGGGTTTACTTTTTACTCAACTTTCTGAGTTGTTTAACGGTTTGATTTTGCGTTGTTTATCGATAT
>CAYWUR010000375.1:0-1504 GCA_964460745.1 uncultured Desulfobulbia bacterium
AGAAGAGCGGGACACCGGAGCAAACCGCCGGGTAACGATCGGAGAGATGAGGTACAGCAGCAGATACAAGAGTGCAACGTAACCAAAATATGGCGTAAAAACAAAGGCAATGGGCAGCAAAATAATCAGACGCCCGAACCAGGAATATTTATCCATGAAACGGCCGATATGCAGATAATGCACTGGATATAGATTCATGGCCAGCGCTGCGATAAGCACCAGGCTGAAACTGAATATTCCCCAGAAGCGCATCAGGTCGAGTGCTTCCGCGGCCGCCTGACTAAAGAGCAACAGGGGCGCCGTCACCAAAAGCGCCGCGGCCGGGGTAGGCATTCCCTTGAAAAAACCGGGGATCGGGGTACGGTCTTTTGTAAAATATATGAGCCGGATCACGCCCATGAGAAAATAAAAAAAAGCCGCCATCCCAAGCGGCAAATTTTTAATTATCGGAAACAGACCATTCCCGAGGGTAAGATAAAAAATCAAGGCTGGCACCAGACAAAAACTCACGCCGTCGGCAATATCATCCAGAATCCCCCCCAGCGAGACCTTAAACCGCGCATCCGCTCGAGGCGCTTGTTCCGCAATGCCCAACTTTCGGGCCAAGGCGCCATCCAGCTTGTCGAAAATAGCGGCGCCTATAAGAAACAGGTATGCCTCACGAATGCGGCCCTGCTTGGCAAAAAAAACGGCAAGCAGACCCATCATGGCATTGAAAATGGTCAAGGCGTTGGGAAAAAAGGAAAGAATGCGCCGACGCAACAGATCATCCTCATTACAGACCTCATCCAGACATAATGTGCCATATTTTCTGCACAGAGCGGCCAATGAACCGAAATTGATGATCAGAAAAATTATTTCAATAATAAAAAAAGCTCGCAACGGAAGATTAGCCAGTCCGGCAATGAAGGAATAAATTGGCGAGGCGCTGCTTCCCGGCAGGAAAAAAGCGTGAATATACAGCAGCGCGCCAACCGGGGCGGCAACTATGGTTCGAAGCCGGGTCAACTCCCTGGTCTCAGGCTCCACTCCCTGCTGGATTGCATAACCGCGGATAAAATGCGCCAGGTTATCCCGTACCAGAACGGCAATGCATAAGAGGAGGACCAGAATGGCGTGCAGAATTTCCGGCCTGGAATAAACAGAAGGAACAAAAACAAGACGCCACATCATGCCGACGGCGACCAGTGGAAAAATTATCGAATAAACCACCTTGTCCATAATCCGGTCAGCCAGGTTGGCCAAGGTGGGGTGCAAAGGATAACGTGCGGCAAACCAGCCGTCAATCAAGTCAAAACTCATGGAAATCAGGAGCAAAATGATACCGGCTATGTAAAAGTCGGGATTGCGGCTCCACATTACGGCGATGGCGCAAAGCATTGCCGCAAAAACAAGCGGCGGCCGGCCGTAAATTAAAAGGGCGGTAAATCTTTGAGCAATATTCAGTTTATCCGGCATCTCTTTTATGGATTAGTTCATTGGTTCATTCCATAATGATCATCAC